>JAZDMY010000028.1:0-2510 GCA_043800435.1 bacterium | reverse complement strand
TTTGCAACTTTTCCGTTGTTCCAATTTTCATTGTTGATTTTATAACCGCGCATTTTCCGTCTCCCACGATTTTCAAAACATCAACTAAAATACTGTCATCAAACCCTTTCCCCGGCAGTGTCGGAGTAGGCACTGCGATTAACACGATATCGCAATCCTTAATCTTCTCTCTATTGGAAACATACGCGGGAGAAATATCATATCTTACGACATCATATCCCCTTCCCTGAAAATTATCAGCATAATTTTTTCCGACATAACCTTGTCCGATAAACCCGATTTTTAATTTTTTTTCCATAATGATTTAAATTTAAAAAAATAATCCTTTGGGGATTACTTTTTAAGTATATCAGAAGATAAAAATATTGCAATGGATATTTTCTATTAAATATTGCAATGGTTGACTTTATTCAATAAAGCCGGCATATTTATTTTATTGTCTCTAATATTTCTATCCTAACTTTTCTGAATCCATATTGAATAGCTTCCTCTCTTGTACCCATCCAAATATCAATCCTATTCTGAAATCTCGGATTCATTCTATCTTCCACCACAAAAATTTTATCGCCGAAAAGTTCGGGAATTCTAATTTTAGTGTTAAATTTTAAAAAATTTGCAGCCACCATGCCATCATGCACTCTTTTTCCCGATGCGGCAATAAACGGATCATCATCGCATTGGTCAACAGTGCTTGAATACGCGGTTGATGACACAACCATTTCAGCCGCGCTATATGTTGCGCCTGCTTTTTTTCTTTCCTCCGCCTGCCGTTGCAGTTCTATTTCTTCAGGGACAAACTTATCATTAAAAGCATAAACATCCGACGATAATGCAAGTTCAGGAAAATTATACTTAGCGCCGAATTTATTTGAATCCTTTAATAATTCCTGCGCGAATATTTTATGAGGCATTATAAGTTCTGTTAATAAAACCGCTAAAAGTGAAATATTTATAAAAGATTTTAACTTCAAATTAAAATATTTTTTAATTTGAAGCGGGCTACTCAAAGGAATATCATCCTCTGCAAGGGAATCTATTATTTTAGGTTTAGCGCTCATAAATTTATTTTTTATTCTTTAAAAATAAAAAATCCAATCTGGACTTTTATAAAAATATAATAACATAAAAATAAATTTTAGTCAAGCATTTTCCTAATTTTTGGCTTATTTTGCATAAATTTCAATCAAAATATTTTCTTCTCCCCATCTTTTCAGGGAAATAAATTTGTTCTACCTTTGCATCAGGAAAATTATGAGCATATTTATATCCTTTTCCATAATTTAAGTCCTTCATTAATTTCGTCGGGGCATTTCTTAAATGAAAAGGCACTGGAAGCGAGCCATAATTTTTAATATCTGCTTTAACTTTTTCATATCCTTCATACAAGCTATTATCTTTTTTCGCGCGCGATAAATAAACAACTGCTTGCGCCAGCGCCAAATCTCCTTCGCCCCGTCCCATAAAATGGAACGCATCTTTTGCCGCTATGGCGATAACTATCGCGTTTGTATCGGCATTTCCTATATCCTCGGATGCGAAACGAATAAGCCGGCGGGCAATATATAGCGGATCTTCGCCCGCTTCTAACATTCGTCCAAGCCAATAAAGAGCGGCATCCGCGTCGCTATCACGCATTGATTTATGAAGCGCCGAAATTAAATTATAATGTTCCTCGCCTTTTTTATCGTATAATAAGGAACTTCGCTGGCTTATATATGCTAATGATTTTGCTGTGATTATACAATCTTCTTTACCTTTTTTAAAAATAATAGCCGCCTCTTCCAATAAATTAAGCGCGCGGCGAGCGTCCCCGTCAGCATGAGAAGCAAGATAAGTAAATCCGTCCTCGGATAATTGAATATTTAATTTTCCAATGCCCTTTTCATTATCAGATAAAGCTTTTTTTATTATTGAACACAATTCTTGTTCGCTAAGCCGTTGCAAAACTAAAACCTTGCATCGCGATAAAATTGCGGAATTTACTTCAAATGAGGGATTTTCTGTGGTAGCGCCGATTAAAATAATAGTTCCCCGCTCTATATGCGGTAAAAAGGCATCTTGCTGGAGCTTATTAAAGCGATGTATTTCATCAATAAACATAACCGTTTTTTGGCTGTAAATTTTAATTCTATCCGCCGCTTCAGCAATTTTTATCTTAATTTCGGGAATATTTGAACTTACTGCGGATAATGGCAAGAAAAATGATTTTGTGCTTTTGGCAATAATATTTGCCAATGTGGTCTTTCCTGAACCGGGCGGACCCCACAATATCATTGAAGGAATTTTATCCTCGCTTAAAAATTTTCTTATGATTCCCTCCTGCCCCGCCAGCTCTTCCTGCCCGAAAAATTCTTTAAATGTCTCAGGCCTCATTCGTTCGGCAAGAGGACGGAATTCTTGCATATCCTCTTCGTTATTATTAAATAAAGTTTGCATAATATAAAACTTGTAATTATCCTCTCTTTTATGTATAATAATACCATACTTTAAAAACATTTAAAAATCAACTT
>JAZDMY010000125.1:0-2871 GCA_043800435.1 bacterium | reverse complement strand
GCTTAACGGGATGTTCGGCGGGGATTTTTCGCGAAAGAAAAATTTAGTTGAGAACGGTTTTCGCCTGCCGTCGGCATTTGATAATCGTCCATTGAAATTTCCGGAGTTTGAAGCAAAGGTAAATAAAGTTATTTATACATCCGCGACGCCTGGGGATTATGAAAAGAGGCATTCGGAAAATTCTGGAATTATAGAACAAATAATCCGTCCGACAGGGTTGGTTGATCCTGAAATAATTATTAAACCGATAACCGGTCAAGTGGATGATTTAATAGAAAGAATAAAAAAAATTATTGAAAGAAACGAGAGAGTCTTAGTAACGACTCTGACAAAAAAAATGGCTGAGGATTTGACGGAGTATCTTAATGAACAAATTTTGTGTTCAAAGGGTGGATTTAAAAATATGACGGCAGGGACAAAATTAGCTGGAAAGAGAATTAATGCTGACCGTATAGGCGCGATTAATCGCGTCTCTACAACTGGAGAGAATATAGCAGAATATTTACATTCTGAAGTTAATACCATAGAACGGGTTAAAATTTTAGAAGATTTAAGGAAAGGAAAATTTGCAGTGTTGGTTGGAGTGAATTTATTAAGAGAAGGGCTGGATCTGCCGGAGGTTTCGCTAGTGGCGATTTTAGATGCGGATAAAGAAGGTTTTTTGCGGTCTGAAACATCTTTAATCCAGACCATAGGACGTGCGGCGCGAAATGTGCGGGGACAAGTTATTTTTTACGCGGATAATATAACTGGCTCAATGAAGCGGGCGATTGATGAGACCGATCGCCGCCGTAAAATCCAACTGGATTATAATAAGAAACATCACATAACGCCGCGAACTATCAAGAAAGAAATAAAATCAATTATTGATCATGAATTAAAACTGGAGGTCGCGCCGGAATTTTTGGACTTAGAAAATTTAGAATTAAAAGATATTCCTGACTTAATTAAAATAAAAGAAGAAGAGATGCGGCACCTTGCTGAAAATCTTGAATTTGAAAAAGCGGCATTAATGCGGGATGAGATTAATCAGCTGAGGAGAATAAAAATATAGTGAATAATTTAACGTTATTTCTTTACAAGCCCTAATCAGTAAACTCCAATGTTCCCGCCATTTTCCAGTATGTTTTTATAAATTCCTCATTTTTTAACTCTTCTAATCTTTTCGCAACTTCTTCCTCTGAAAGAGGAGTTTCATTTTCGTATAGATGATGGGCTGTTAGGATAAAGTATTTTCCGTTATGCTCGGCATAGGCGCTTACGCCTCCCATATTTTTATTTTCTTCAATGTAGTGGAAATAATAATCGCCTGTAAACAGTATTCCATTTATCTGGGAAGTTACTAATTTTTTTCTTAATTCTTCATCAACTGTGATAAATCCTTCATATTCCGGCGCGTATATAGCAGGAAAATCACTGACAAATATAGACATGATAAATTTTTCGTCTTCCGATACTATGCATAAGGGATTATCATTTGCCCATGGGGCGATTGAACTGGTTTTTGGATACTTTATTGAATAGCCGTAATTTTGGCTGGCATAGGATGCCCAATCGGCATCATTGTCATTATTATGGTCATCGTTCAATTGCCGATGCCCTTTAAGGAAATTAAATCCCTTTATTAGGGCTAACGCGATTAGTATTTTTTTTCTCGGGTTTAAATCTCGGAATCTATTAAAGTTTGGTTGCCTTGCCATAACGGCGGGAATAGCTAAATTAAGAATTAAAACAGACGATAATAATAGCGATAATTTTTTTTTTTTCATATGTTTATAATTTTAAGAATGCGGCTGACGCGCATAATTTAACGTACAGTAATTTGAATATTTTGGCTTAACATTTCCTTTTCCCCTTTTTCAAAGGGGGATTCCCTCCCGACTGAACGTCGTTCGGGCGGGAAGGGGGTTTTAATTTAGAAGCGAGTGTGTGGAAATTGAGATAGATTGTCCCACGCGCTTAAAACCCCCCTTGCCCCCCTTTTGGAAAGGGGGGAATTAAAATAACGTTGTGTTATGTGTCATAAGCGGCTAATTGAAGCTTAAGCGATTAGTGAATATCATAGGAAAATTTATTTGTCAATGGAAAATCATATGGTAAAATTTCGCTCAAGATAAGGAAAATTAACATTGACTAAGAAATATGAATTTGGTAGAGTAAAGCATATTGAAATTAATAGTAATTGATTGTAATTTGTGGTAATTGTTTATAAAGCAACAGGCGGAGAGAGTAATTAGTGTCTGTTGAAATAGTGTGTTGTTTTGTCATTCCGACCGAGCGATAGCGAGTGGAGGAATCCGTGTACAGGACAAAATTTGGCTTAATAAAAAGATTCCTCCACTCATTCACCAGCCGCTTGGGCGTCTGGCTCATTCGGTCGGAATGACATTTCGTGACTATTTCAACAGAAACTAATTAATACTTTTAACTTTCCCGCCCGACTGAATGACGTCAGTCGTTCGGGCGGGTGACTTTAGATTTTTAACTAACATTATGCCGATAGATAAAATTATAATTAAAGGGGCGCGGGAGCATAATTTAAAAAATATTGATATAGAACTGCCGCGCGATAAATTTATTGTTTTTACGGGAGTTTCCGGTTCAGGAAAATCTACCTTGGCTTTTGATACAATTTTTGCGGAATCACAAAGAAGATATTTAGAAAGTTTATCTTCTTATGCCCGCCAGTTTTTAGGACAAATGGAAAAACCGGATGTGGATTATATTGAAGGGCTTTCGCCATCTATTTCTATTGATCAAAAATCAGCATCGCGCAATCCCCGATCAACCGTGGGGACGGTCACGGAGATACATGATTATTTGCGTCTTTTATACGCGAAAATTGGAACGCCGTATTGTCCGAATTGCAAT
>JAZDMY010000026.1:0-5427 GCA_043800435.1 bacterium | reverse complement strand
TGGATGAGGATGGAAATTATTTAGAAAATGAGGGAGAGATTTTAGCGGGGATTTTGGGGAATTGCATAATGTAGAGGAATTTCAATTTTCCCCCTTTTCAAAGGGGGATTAAGGGGGTTTTAAAATTAGAAGCAAATATGTGGAAATTGAGATAGATTTGTTCCACGCGCTTAAAACCCCCCTTTCCCCCCTTTAATAAAGGGGGGAAACAAAGGAAAGGCACCCTTTAATAAAGAGGGAGGGGCTCATACCTGATTTTTTATTTATCTTGCCATGAAAATTTTTAATTTTTGACTCATGATATGCTAATTATTTTTGACCTTGATTATACGTTGTTAGACACTTTGGGATTTAAAAAAGGACTTGCCGAAGCGCTGAATTTAGAATTTGATGTTTACCATGAAAACTGCAAAAAACATTTTAAAGATACGAACATTTTATATAATCTTGAAAAACATCTTAAGATTTTAGAACAGGAAAATTCTGGCGTTAAAATTAAGGATGATTTTTTTTCCAGCATCGGTAGCTATTTATTTCCTGAAGCGGAAGATATTTTAAAAAAAATGAAAAATGCGGGGCATAAGCTGGTTTTACTGACTTACGGAGATGTAAAGTGGCAAAAGCAAAAGGTGGAAAATTTGAAAATAAAAAAATATTTTGATGAGATTATTTATACGGATAAGAAAAAAAGCAAGACGGAAGAATTAAGAGATTTTTTAATTAAAAATGCCATTCATAAATTTTTAATCGTTAATGATAACGCGAAAGAATGTTTAGAAATTAAGGAAGTGTTTGAAGAGTGCGAAATTTTTTTGGTAAAGGGGCGGTATTCGGAAAATGCGGAACATGATTTTGAGATTAGGGAATTAGTAAAAATTTTAGATTTATGATCCGTTCGGCAAGCTCAGGACAAGTTTTAGATTTTAGATTTGGGAAAGCGGCATTTGAATTTTTTTTTATTTCTGTTAAAATAAATAAATATGAATTACGATATAAAAGACATAAACCTTGCCGCGCAGGGAAAAAAAAGAATAGAATGGGCAAAACGGGATATGCCTGTTTTAAAAAATGTAAGGGAAAGATTCGCGAAAGAAAAACCGTTTGAGGGTAAAAAAATTTCATGCTGTCTTCACGTGACATGCGAGACAGCGAATTTAGTCCGCGCCTTAAAAGAAGGCGGGGCGGATGTTTTACTTTGCGCGTCTAATCCGCTTTCAACACAAGACGATGCCGCGGCATCATTAGTCCGCGATTACGGGATTGCGGTTTTTGCGATCCACGGAGAGGATAAAGAAACATATTATAAACATTTAAACGCCGCGCTAAAACATGAGCCGGTAATAACTATGGACGACGGTGCGGATTTAATTTCGCTTCTTCATTCAAAATATAAGGACTGGGCTGAAAATATAATTTGCAGTATGGAAGAAACCACAACCGGCGTTATACGGCTTAAGGCGCTGGAAAAAGCCGGGAAGCTGGAGATTCCGATTATTGCGGTGAACGACGCAAAGACAAAAAATTTATTTGATAATCGTTACGGCACGGGTCAGTCAACAATTGACGGCATAATTCGAGCGACCGATATGCTGCTCGCGGGAAAATATGTCGTTGCCGCCGGATACGGATGGTGCGGCCGCGGATTTGCCTTGCGCGCGCGGGGAATGGGCGCAAAAGTTATAATCGCTGAAGTGGACGCAATTAAAGCATTGGAGGCGGCGATGGATGGATTTGATGTTATGAAAATGGCTGACGCGGCAAAAATTGGAGATTTATTCTGCACTTTGACCGGCGATATCCGTGTGATAAGAAAAGAACATTTTGAAAAAATGAAAGACGGCGCGATCGTTTGCAATTCAGGTCATTTTGACGTGGAAATAGATATTCCTGCTTTGGAAAAAATGGCGCGCGAAATAAATAAAGATGTCCGGCATTGTGTGGACGAGTATATATTGGAAAATAAAAAAATATACATTTTAGCTGAAGGGCGTTTAGTGAATTTGGCGGCAGCGGAAGGGCATCCCGCATCTGTTATGGATATGAGTTTTTCAACACAGGTGCTGGCGGCGGAATATGCGGCGAAAAATAATGGCGGGATGGAAAAAAAAGTTTATAATGTGCCGGAAGAAATAGAAAAAAATGTGGCTGATTTAAAATTAAAATCAATGGGAATAGAAATAGATAAATTAACTGATGAACAGGAAAAATATTTAAGTTCATGGGAGATGGGGACGTAGAAAAGTTCATAAAGTTATATTGATTCCGTCGCAGTCCCTATCGGAGACTGTGACGGGGGCGTAAAGTTGAAAGTTTAAAAGTTATAAAATTATAAATATGTCAGAAAGATTTTCGGGCGGCGCAATTTTAGAAAATTATGAAACAAAAAATCGCGTGGAATATCCTAAGAGGGTAGAAACTGAGTATTTTGAACGCGTTGATAAGATATTAGCAGAAATCGCAAAAGAGCAGAATGACTTTTTAAGAGGATTCGGAGAATTGAAACGTGATATAATAAATCCTGACTGCAGTATAAATATGAGGTCATTTATGACAAAAGGAGGAGAAGGAATTTATCAGAAAGATGATATTAAAAAAGACGAAGAATTTATTAGAGAAAAAGAGGAGTGGTGGAGCGGGGGAGACGATGAAACAGATGAGGATAAAAAGCGTTTTTATCTGGCTGAATGGACAGAGGATAAAAAAAGAAGCAGCGGCATATTATTTGAAAAAGTAATAACGATTATTTTGCATAAAATGTTAAGGAAAGAATTTTTTGTGTCTCGCGCTTCAAAATTTGATGATTACGCGAACGGCGTAGATACTATTATAATAAATAAAGAGACAGGCGGTATAATATGCGCTTTTGACGAAGTTACAGGCGATGATGTTGAAACAAAAGAAAACAAGGTTATAGAAAAAGATGAAAAAGGGGGAGCGAGTATTAAATATGGAATTACATTTGAAAAAAATAATACAGGAGAGATTGAATTAATTAAAAAAGAAATAAAAAATGTGCCTACTTTTTATTTAGGACTTCCTAAATCTGATCTTAGGAGAATAGCGAATAAGATGGCATATAACACAGAAGAAAAATCTGAAGCTGAGATAGAAATTTGCAAGAGAATGGTAATGAGTTTGAAAGAGCAGTTAGCAAATATGTTAAATGATTTGAATATTTATGGCTCTGTGAAAGAAAATCTTAAAAATTCAAATGAATTTATTTTAAGAATGCAGGGACTTATTCACGAAGAAGCAGGTTATAATTAAATATAATTTTTTCTATTACTCTATTGGATAAGGCGGCCAACATCGTCTTCCGCGCAGTTCAGCGTAAATATCCGCGTATAATCTGCGGGACATTGGCTCCGCGGATTTTTGCGGATAGCAACGCGGATTTGGCGCTGATGAGTATGTGTTTGCTTAATTTATTGGGCGTTTTATCCGACAGGGTCTTTATAGAAAAAATAAAAAAGTATGATTAAGAGCGCCGAGAGCGTTAAGAGAGGGCATCCTGATAAAATTTGCGATCAGATTTCGGATGCAATTTTAGACGAATGTTTAGCGCAGGATGAGAATTCCCGCGTTGCCGTAGAAACAATGGGCGGACACGGAAAAATTTATATTTGCGGAGAAATTACGACAAAGGCGATTGTTGATTTTAAGAGCGTGGCAAAGAATGTTTATCGCGATGTGGGATATTCTCCGGATGCAGTGGAAGTAATTGACAATGTCGCGGTGCAAAGTTTGGATATCGCTATGGGAGTAGATAACGGCGGCGCGGGCGATCAGGGGATTATGGTCGGATATGCTTGCGCGAAAAATCACGGGATGGTTCCGCACGAATTATATCTTGCGCGGAAAATGACGATGCTGGTTGAAAAATTGCAGGATGATAAAATTTTACCTGACGGAAAAGCGCAGGTAACATTAGATGATAATGATAAAATAATCGCGATGGTTATCTCAAATCAGACAATGGATGAAAAATATTTTGAAGAAATGGTAAAGGAAAAAGTTTTATCTGATGAGGAAATTGAGGATGCGATAACTCCGGACACGAAAATTTTTATAAATCCGACCGGTAAATTTGAGATAGGCGGGTTTGACGCAGATACCGGACTTACCGGACGGAAACTTGCGGTTGATAATTACGGACCGAATGTTCCGCTCGGCGGCGGATGTTTCTCGGGAAAAGATCCTTCAAAAGTTGACCGATCAGCGGCTTATATGGCGCGAAAAATTGCGGTGGATTATTTAAAGAAATATGGGGCAGATGAGGCATTAGTAAAACTTGCTTATATTATAGGCCGCGCAGAACCGGCTATGGCATCCGCGTTATTAAAAATAGGCGGCGAGGAAAAATTTATAAATCTTTTAGAAGACGGCAATGGTTATGATTTAACCCCGCGAGGGATTATAAATTTCCTTGATTTAAAACGGCCGATTTATTTCAAGACATCCCAGCATGGACATTTCGGACATGGGTTTGGGTGGGAATAGGGAAATTGACTAATTTATTGCAATCAAACAGAGCGTTTCCCCCTTTTGCAAAGGGGGCAGGGGGATTTTTCGGAAGTAGGAATTTGGGATTTAGATTAACTGTGGCAGCGCGCGCTTAATAAAAAGGAACGCGCACGGAAGTCGTTAGTAAATAATAAAAGTTGTGCTGCCGAAAAATCCCCCCGCCTTCCCCCGCATCAAGTGCGGGGTCGGCGACCCCCTTTAAAAAGGGGGTAAACTCAGGCGCTTCGTTGCGATATGCGCCGAAGATTTAATTTAAATTTTTTTTAACCACCTCGCTTGCTATATTTAAAAAACCTGTTATAATAAAAAATTATTTTTAAATCTATGATAACAATAAAAATAGATCACAATAAATGTTGCTGGCATGCTGGTAAATGTTCAGATGTTTGTTGCGATGATAAAGATTGCGGCGGATGTATTGAAGTATGTCCGGCAGGCGCGATTACGAGAAATGAGTTAGTTGAAATTGATGAGAGTATGTGCATCCATTGCGGCGCGTGTATTAGCGCATGCAAGAATAACGCGATTTCAATGGAATAGAGGTTAGTTCATAAAGTTCATCAAGTTATAAAGTTTGTAAAGTTCATAAAGTTTGGAAAGTTGCTAAACTTTTGACTTTAGACCCATTCGGCTATCGCTCAGGGCAAGCCTTTTGACTTTAGATTGAGTTGTGCATAACTTTGCTGTGCATAACTTTGCTTGACAAATAATTTTTGAGTTGATATATTTAAAATATAAGTAAAATGCGGTTAAATTTTATATGAGGAAAAGGATGTTTAAATTTAAAGCGGTATTTAAAGGCGTGAAATTATACGTTTGCTTTAGATTGTCTTCCCCCTCATACGAAAGCCGAGCATAAAAAGTTTAAACATTGTATAAGAATGCTCATCTTTCAAGGAGGGG
>JAZDMY010000081.1:0-2765 GCA_043800435.1 bacterium | reverse complement strand
GTTATATAAAGACGCGGCGCTGCGCGTATCGCCGCTTGATAAATTTGAAATAAGCGAGATGATGGATGAGACGAAAATTATAAAAATTTTAGATGGAATTCGCGGGGAGAAAAAAATAGATCGCGCGGAAATTATAGATATGATATTAAAAATACAATGGCTGCTCGGAGCATTCCCTCAAATAAAAGAAGCAGTCCTTAATCCAATAATGATTAAAGACGGCCGCGCCTATATTGTGGATGCGAGGGTGGCGGCGGAGTAAATTATTGAAGTCCCATCCTTGATAAGGATGGGGTGGTTTTTTAAAATTTAAGCTGGAGTGTGATATCATGCATTCGGATGGTCGCCGTCTGCCCCGCAGTATTGCGGGGTTTTCGCAGCCGGCGTGTTTAAAACTTGCTTGACGGTCAAAAGAAATATGATATACTAAGTGGGCGCGAAAAATATATGTTAAAATATAACCAAAAAAAATTATTATATCCTGCGATTTTTGAACCGGCTATGGAAGGCGGGTACAATGTTTTTTTTCCGTCATTTCCCGGCTGTGTTACTTTTGGACGGACTTTTGAAGAAGCGAAAGATAATGCGCAGGAGGTATTGGAATTATGGATAGAAGAAATAATTTCAGAAGGACAAAAAATTCCTACTTACAGCCATCGTCCAATTATAGATGAAATAGAAGTTAGAGCGCCTTTGAAAATAAGAAATCAATTATGCGCCCGTTGACTGCTAAAAAATTAATTTGCGTGCTTATTGCTAATGGATTTATTTTAGCGCGCCAAAAAGGAAGCCATGCAATTTACCGCCATCACAGCGATGGAATTATCGTTCCAGTTCCGTTGCATGGGAAAAATGAGCCGATACATATTGGAACATTTTTAGCAATCGTGAAACAATCAAAAATTCCTTTAGCAAAATTTAAATAAAATTTTTGTAAAAAAAGAAGCCGCAGAGGTAAAGAAAGATTTTTATTAGGGTCGGCAAAAATTTTTTCCTCCTTTTCCCTGAATTTTTTTAGAAATTGGAGAAATTTGTTATTTTTCTCAAGCAATTTCCAAATTTTTTGGGAAGGGATAGAGAATTCCTTTTTCCCCTCCTCAGCGTTATCATCCCAACCGGAAAATGCGATGAGAGATAAAAAATGTCCGGGTGAATAAAATTGTATGGCGGTCACCTGTAATTCATCAATTAGTGAAAGATCTTTGCGCGGCTCTTGCCCGCCATATTGAGGAATTACCTGTTCAATATCAACTTCACCTTCCTTGCGTGAATCATAAAGGAGAGTATTAAGAAGTCCATCATCAGGCTCGCAAAAACGGTGGATGAGCAAAATCCGAAAAAAAAGACGAAGGAATTCTACCCGAGAGTCGTCGGGGATTTCCACGCTTATTAATAACCGCGCTTTCAGGTAATCAAAAATTTTTTCTGGGCTATTTTCAAGCCACTTGAAAAAAGTTTTGATAGTATCCATATGCCACATTTCCCCTTGCATGAAATCCTCTGCCATTTCCTCAAAAATGTTATCAATTTTTTGAGTATCCATTTTTACTTCCTCCCAAGCGCATTGTTAATTTTTCCCTCGCCTAAGCGCCATCGGCAAGAGAAATAAAAAATTACGGTTGTAATGAGCAAATAAATCTCGCCATAAAAATCGGCAAGGATCCGTAGAGCGAATTTGGGCAAAAGCGATTTTACCGGCCATTTACACTTAGGATAATTGGAAAAAATTGTATGTCTGCGCCTATACGCCGCCATGGAGCTTATAAAAATTTGAAGATGTATTAAATATACATTGATAATTTTTATAGCGAATGGCAAGTAGATGGTGTGGAAAGACGATCTTTAATATTAAACTAAGTGTAAATGACCGGTTGGAGAGAGAGTTTTCAAAATTGCTCTTGTCCGCGCTCTACAGATCACTGCGGATTTTTTTAATTGACAATAGAATATTATTTGATATACTAAATATATGAATAATAATATTATAAAAATTCAAGATGGTGTTATTGTTTTGCCGAAAAAAATACAAAGATATTGGCAAGGAGCGAGTATATATTTTGATGCGGGAAAAGATTTTATATCCATAAAAAGATTATCTAAGCCAAATCTTACTTTTGATGAGATGTTAGATGAATTTTCCGATGCGGCGCGCAAAACTAAGCTTTTTAAGAAAGATGTAAATCAGACATTAAAAAAAATTAGAAGTAAAGCATAATTTATGCGAGTGGTAATAGATACTAATGTTTTTATTTCAGGAATATTTTTCGGCGGAGAACCAAGAAAAATTCTTGATCTCATAGGGGAGCAAATTTTGACTCCCTGTTTTAATATATCCACTTTTACGGAATTAGAATTATTATTGCGGCACCAAAAATTTTCCGCAGCAAGAAATTTATTGTCATTCACAATAACAGAATTTTTAGATCAATTAAAAAATTACTCATTGCTTTTTGAGGAACCGGAAATTATTCTTGATATTATAAAAGAAGATAAAAGCGATAATAATTCCCTTGTTTGCGCCATATCCGCGCAGGCTGATTTTATAATATCGGGTGATAAACACCTTCTTAAACTAAAATCCTTTAATAATGTTCCTATTTTAACTCCTCGCCAATTTTTAAAATCTATAAATTTGTAAAAGAACATTTTCCTCTGTCTCAGATTGCCATTTTTCCCATTTGTAAATTTGTGAACGGATTTGTTGATTTGTGGGAGTAATAACAATCTAAGTTAAGGGGAGTTCGGGAATAATGCTTTTTTGCAAA
>JAZDMY010000077.1:0-5042 GCA_043800435.1 bacterium | reverse complement strand
CCGTAATGCTCAATGGATTTTGACATTACGGTTTTTCTTTTTTTAAAATTTCCCATATTTAAAATTCTATGATAAAATATAAATATTATTATGGGATTATCTGAAGAGGCGATTAAATACATAAAAGAACACAAAAAAGATTTGATCAATCGTTTTGCTAATCCTGAAATATATAAACCAGTCAAATACCCTGATACGATTTTTATGGCTGGTTCACCTGGTGCGGGAAAAACTGAATTTTCAAAAAAATATATAAAATTAGCGGAAAATAGTATAAATAGGGCAGGAGAAATAAATTATGAAAATACGCGATACGCGTTAGTAAGAATAGACGCTGATGAAATAAGGAATATACTGCCGGGATATGATGGAAAAAATTCGGATGCCTTTCAGGGAGCGGCTTCTTTGGGAGTAAATAAATTATATGATTATGTTTTAAAAAATAAAATCAATGCTTTAATAGATGGAACCTTCGCTCAATTGAAGTATGCAGAAGAAAATATAAAAAGGGCATTAGATAAAAATCGTGATATTGTAATATTTTATGTATACCAAGATCCTTTAATTGCATGGGATTTTACAAAAAAACGAGAAGAGCTGGAAGGCAGGCGCGTCCCGGTAGATGCGTTTGTAAAAGATTTTTTTGAAGCAAAGAATAATGTGGATAAACTAAAATTGATATTTAAAGATACTATTGAATTAAATCTGATTAAAAAAAATTATGAAAATAGGGTTGAAAAAATTTGGTTTGATGTAAATGCTCCTGTTGACACCTATATAAAAGTGGATTATAATCCTAAAAACTTAGTTAATGCCATTAAAAAATATGAAAATATCAAAAAAAGATCTAAAAATTAGAAAAAATAATATTTCCAGCCTGCCGCTGGAAGTAAAGAAAAGAATAATAAAAGAGGCGATAAGGGGCGCGAATGAAGAGCAGAGGAATTTAGTCAGAAGATATAATGAATTAAAAAAATCCCAAGGATAATTTTTTTGTTTAAAACAAAAAGCCGCAATGATCAATTAATTTTGACATTGCGGCTTTTCTTTTAAATACGGCCGCCTTGACATAATTTATTACATAATATAGACTAAATATAACAATGGGTGTAATATTTAGTTCATATTATGAATAAAATGGATATTTTAAAAATTTTGCGTTCAGATAAAACTGTCTTTTCTTTTAAAGATATTTTTTTGGCATCTGCTGAAAAAAAGCCCGCGCTGCTTAGAAGAAGAATAAATTACTATGTTAAAATCGGGGAATTATACCCGATACGCAGGGGATTCTACGCGAAAGATAAAAATTATGAAAAATTGGAATTAGCCGGTAAAATTTATACTCCCGCATATATCAGTATGGAAACAGTTTTAGGCGCTGCCGGCATTACTTTCCAATATTATGGACAAATTTTTGCCATATCTTATTTAACAAGAGAAATAATCGCCGACGGGCAAAAATATTCATATAAAAAAATAAAGGATGATATTCTTACTAACACCTGCGGCATAGAAAATAAAGAAAATTATTTTATCGCATCTCCCGAGAGAGCATTTTTAGATATCATTTATTTATATAAAAATTACCATTTTGATAATTTATCGCCTTTGAATTGGAATAAGATTTATGAAATTTTGCCAATCTATGGAAACAATAAAAGGATGAAAAAAAATGTTATGATGCTTCAGGAAAATTTTTTAAAAAATATTAAATAAAAATATGTCTCTTAACCAAATAAAACACAAAAATATTCTTATTAAGATTCTAAAAGATATTTTTACAGATGCCGCAATTGGGCAATCATTGGGTTTTAAAGGAGGTACCGCCGCTTATCTTTTTTATAATCTTCCGCGCTTTTCAGTTGATCTTGATTTTGATCTTTTAGACGCGAGCAGAGAAAATTTTATTTTTGAACAAGTTAAAATAATTTTAGAAAAATATGGAACATTAAAAGAAGCGGCGATGAAAAAATTTAATCTGCTTTTTATCCTTTCTTACGACAACAAAGAGGAAAAGGAGCAAAATGTAAAAGTTGAGATAAATAGAAGAAATTTTGGCTCAAAGTTTGAAGTAAAAACATATTTGGGCATTTCTATGAAAGTAATGGCTGAAGAAGATATGTTCGCCAATAAATTAATGGCGATGTATGAAAGAATCGGAAAAACTAACCGCGATATTTTTGATGTTTGGTTTTTCTTAAAAAATGATTGGCCGATAAATAAAAAAATAGCGGAGAATCGCGCGGGAATATCTTTTAAGGATTTCCTGACAAAGTGCATAGCCGTTTTAGAAAAAATGGATGGCGCAAATATTCTTGCGGGGATGGGGGAACTTTTAAGTGAAGATCAAAAAAAATGGGCAAAACAAAATCTTAAAAAGGATGCGATATTTTTATTAAAATTAAAGCTGGATGAATATAAATAAATTATACGGGGGCAAGGCGGCTATAAAATGCCCAATCCTTTTATTTATATCGCATTTTTGCGAAAAAGGAGTGCAAATAGCTTCTTTTTTGACGAGATGCTTGATTACATGATACAATGCATAAAGAAAAAAACTTATGCAAAAAAATAGCAACATAAAAAAAATTTCGGCGGAAAAAAAAGAAGCGCCTCTTGCGCTTAAGGAACTGAATAAAAATATATTAAAGCTGGATAAAAGTTTTGAGAATGCTAATTCTTTTAAATTATCTTTAGTCCGTGGAATTTTGTCTGGATTAGGCGCGACTATCGGCGCGACAATCGTCGCAGCGATTATTATTGCGATACTGATTAAAACAGTGCGTACCGTGCGCGATATTCCTATGATCGGAGATTTAATAGAAAAAACACAGGTAGAAAAATTCATAAATGAGCAAGACGCAGAAAAACCCTAAACCACCCCTAACCGTTTCAATTCAAAAAAACATTTCACGCATATTTTCACGTCCGACAGCGCATTATGCGCGCCGTCAAAATCAGAAGAAAATAATTTATTGTGCAGCTCTGTAAGCGACGGCCATTTAAATCCGTAATTGCCGGGCAGCTGGCAAAATTCAGTTGAATTAATTTTAGTGCAAATCTTTTTCAAATTCCCCATATTATGTTCCATATTTTCTCTTAAAAATTCTGCCTCCACAATCTTCTCGTCAAAACTCATATTATGCGCGACTAAAATCTCGCTTTTTTTCATAGCCGCCAAAAATTCCGAAAGCGCCTGTTTTAAAAAGATGCCCTCGGCATTCGCTTTTTCATTAGAGATGCCGTGGATATTCTCCGCCTCTTTCGGAATTAAAAAACCCTCTGGTTTAATAATATAATCCGCGCTCTGCATTTCATTCCCCGCGCCGTCGTAAAGCATCCACGCAATCTGAATAAGCCGCGGCCAATTATTAAAATCCGTTGCCGGGGCGTTATAGCGCCGCGGCAGCCCGGTTGTCTCGGTATCAAAAAATAGATACATAAGTTAATTCTAAAATTTTAAAGTTATAAAGTTGATTATTATTTATAGTTTACCATTTTTCACTTATGAGCGCAATATTCCTCTTCTATAATCCTCTTATGCTTGTAGTAAAAAAGTTTTAATGGTATGCTTCCTGTTGAAATAGTGTCCACAGCGTCATCCTGAAGGAGCGATAGCGACTGAAGGATCCCGTGGCTAAGCAGGAAAACGCTGGGATCCCCGCCCGAACGACTGATATCTTTCAGTCGGGCAGGCTTCGCCCTCATGGCGCTCGGGCTCAGAATGACGCGACTATTTCAACAATAACTAATAAAAAAAATTGAAATTTGTATCCGTGCTCAGTGTGAATCCGTTTCTGATCCGTTATAATCCGTCTGTGATATATGTTATCTAAATTCATCCCCTTTTTAATTTTAGGCATAATAATTTTATTCGGCGCGCATTTAATTGTGTACCATTTTATTATCCGCTTTTTTTCAATCACCGCTGACTTTTGGCAAAATATTTTAATTGGCGGTTTAATTTTTTTATCATTAAGTTTTTTCCTTGCGTCCTTAATCGCCCATTGGAAAGATAACTTTTTAATGCGCGCTTTTTATTTTTTATCCGCCTCATGGCTCGGATTTCTGGTAAACCTTATACTTGCCATCGCGATTGGATGGACGATTTATTATTTTATATGCCTTGCGGGATACAGACCAAATTTATTATCAATAGGAATTATAATTCTTCTTTCGGCAATTACTATTTCAGGTTATGGAATTTACAACGCTTTTAACCCGGTGATAAAAAAAATGAGCGTAAAAATAAAAAACCTTCCTGAAGAATGGAAGAATAAAAAAATCGCGCAAATTTCAGATGTCCATTTAGGACATATCTATCGCGCGGAGTTTTTACAAAAATTGGTTGATAAATTAAATGAAATTAAGCCGGAGACGGTAATGATAACAGGCGATTTATTTGACGGAATGGACGGTTCTTTAGATACATTTGTCCAGCCCTTAAAAAAATATCCGGGCAGACAAAATTTTTTATGTAATCGGAAACCATGAAACATATTTAGGCGTGGAAAAGGCCTTTCAGGTCTTAAAAGAAACCAACATCACGGCATTGGATGATAAAATGGTTGAGATAAACGGTCTTCAGATTTTAGGTATTTCTTATGCGCAAGATGCGGCAAAGGACTTTAAAAAAATCGCGGAGCGGGAAAATTATAATCCGGATAAACCTTGCATCCTGCTTTACCACTCGCCGACGCACCTTAAAGAAGCGCAAGAACTTGGATTTGATTTACAATTATCCGGACATACCCATTTAGGCCAGCTTTTCCCATTTTCTTTTATCACAAAATTGATCTACGGCGACTACGATTACGGCTTGCACAATATTGGCGATTTTTCAATTTACATAACCAACGGCGCCGGCACCTGGGGCCCGCCCATGCGCACAGGCAACCGCCCTGAAATAGCGGTTTTTAAGTTGGAGTAAAGATTAATATAAAATTGTACATTATTTTGCTCATTGATAAATTGAAAGAGGAGTTTTTTTGCAATAATATCTCTTGTCTCACCTTCTCGTTTTCCCATCTTTCATCTCCTTT
>JAZDMY010000050.1:0-3927 GCA_043800435.1 bacterium | reverse complement strand
ATTGAAAATCGTTGATGCGAAAAGGGAAACTCGTAATGGAAATTGAGAAAAGCGTATTTCGTCTTTCCGAACCTGCCAGCGCAGGCAGGTGAATTTTTTCCCAGCAGCGCATTTCAGTCGTCTAATCCGCTGGTATCGTATAGCGGCTATTATATTACCTTGCCAAGGTAGAGATACGGGTTCAACTCCCGTTACCCGCTCAAAATCAAGACCTGCCTAAGCAGGCAAGATTTTAGTAAATAAAAAATCGGCTTATTCTCAATTAATGGATAGAATTAAAAAATATTGAATCAGGAATCAGGAATCAAGAATTATGGGAAAAATGGACTGAAATAAGATTAATGTAATTTTATGGATGATCTATTCATAATTCATGATTCATAATTCATAATTCACCAACTATGGAAACATCATTAACAAGCGCTATACAGCAAATTTGCGATGAGAAAGGAATTTCTATTGAATCAGTAGTTGAGACGATAGAGGCAGCCTTGGCTGCCGCTTATCGTAAAGATTACGGAGCTAAAAATCAGAATATAAAGGTTAAATTTAATTTAAATACCGGTGATTTTGAGGTTTATGATGAAAAAATAGTTGTAGATAAACCTGTCGTTGAGGATAATGATGAAGAAATTGACGCTGCTGGGAAAGCCTCCTTCGCTAAAGTTGCGGAGAACAAGGAAAAGACACAGGAAGAAATTGAGGAAGAGAAAGCGATGCGGCTTAATCCTAAAACAGAAATACAGTTAGAAGAAGCTTTAAAATCAGGTGAAGCCGTGAAAGAAGGCGATATAATAAAGACCCCTCTTGAGGTTCATACAGAATTCGGCCGTATGGCATCTCAAACGGCAAAGCAGGTGATTATCCAAAAATTACGAGAGGCGGAAAGGCAAACTTTATATGATGAATTTAAGCGGAAAGAAAAGGAAATATTAATCGGAGTTGTCCAAAGACCATTGGGAAAAAATTGGCTTATTGATCTCGGTAAAGTTTCTGCGATACTTCCACGGGAAGAAAGGATACCTTATGAGGAATATAAACAGGGCGCGAAGATGAAATTTTATATTCTATCCGTAAGTCAAACCTCAAAAGGACCTGAAATTATCCTTTCTCGCGCGCATCCTGAAATATTGAAAAAATTATTTGTTTTAGAAATTCCTGAAATTTCATCAGATGTTGTTGAAATAAAATCATTGGCAAGAGAAGCCGGTTCCAGATCAAAACTTGCGGTTATTGCAAATGATGAGAATGTTGATCCTATCGGGGCGTGCGTTGGTCAAAGAGGCGCAAGAATTCAAACCATAATAAATGAGATTGGCGGAGAAAAAGTTGATATTATTTTATACAATGATGATATTAAAAAATTTATCGCAAATTCTTTATCGCCGGCGAAAGTTTTAAATGTTGAAATTGATGAAAGAATGCACATCGCGCGCGTTCTTGTAAACGAGGATCAGCTTTCTTTAGCTATCGGAAAAGCAGGGCAGAATGTACGATTAGCCGCAAAATTAACCGGATGGAAAATAAATATAAAGAGCGTTGACGGAAAAGAGTTTACTATGGAAGAGGCGGAAGGGAAACCTGCCGAGATAAAAGCGGAGGAAGCAAAAATAGAAGAGTCGCCAACGGTTACCGCTGAAGAAGAGATAAAAGAAGAGGTGAAAGATAAGACATCGGAAGAGGCAAAAGAAGAAGTTAAAGAAGAAGCCGCGTTTGATAAAAAGGAAAAAGTAAAAGAGGAGAAAAAGATAAAAAAGGAGAAGAAAGAAAAGAAGAAGAAAAATTAGAAATTAAGATATATTAAAAAATCATCCGATGCATTGGGTGATTTTTTATTTTAGATATTCTTTTAAAATTTTGGATATTTTTAATGCCGCTTTTTCAGGATGGCCTTCGGGATTTTTTATAATGTGGTCGTAATATTTCGCCATTTTAAGCTCTTTTCTCGCTGTTTTAAGGCGGACTTTTACTTCCTCCTCGCTTATTGCCGCCCTGTTTTTTATTCTTTGCGACATAATTTCAGTTGAAGGCGGTTTTATAAAAAATAAAATCGCCGCAGGGAATAGTTTTTTAACATTCAACGCCCCTTGAACGTCTATTACCAATACAGGAATTTTTTGCAAATTTACAATACGGGATATTTCGCTATTATATGTCCCATATAAATATATATGCACTTCTGCCCATTCAAGAAATTTTTCTTGCATTATTTCCGTTTTAAATTTTAGCGGCGGAATAAAATAATAATCTCTCCCGTCTTTTTCCTTCCCCCTATGTTTTCTAGTTGTAGTTGTTATTGCTTTTTCTAAATCCCCATTATTCTTAAGCAATAAGTTAGCAATTGTGTCTTTGCCAGAGCCAGAAGGTCCTGAAATTATGATTAGTTTTGCTGTTTTTATATGATTTTTTTTGTGATCGGTTTGCATAGATTTATTTGTTTATTTTTTATTAATCTCCCTTATTGTAGAGACGCGGCAATGCCTCATCTCCACGTTGGTGGATTACGTTGGAGAATATTTATTTCCTATTATATTTTACCAAAAATCTCTGCTTTTTATCAAAAAAATAAAAAAATACGGCTATGGCAAATCCTGAGGTTATCATTATATCCGCGATATTTAGAGAAATTATATCAAATATTTCAATGTAGTCAATAACTCCGCTATAAGCGACACGATCAATAAAATTGCTTAGCGCTGCTAAAAAAATCAGAAATAGGGTAGCCCGCACGAAAGGGTCTTTTAAATTAAAAAATAGTAAAAATAAAATAATCACGAATATAAATAATATGGCGTGGAGCGTTATGTTATTAAAAGGTATGCCAAAAGCGATGCCGTTATTTTTTGTGAGACGGAATATTAAAAATAAAAAATCCCTCTTTTCAGCGGGATTTTTTATAAAAAATTTTTTTAGCATGCGATCTAAAAAAAATAAGAGAACTGCCGCGTTGTAAAATATGAATGATTTAACCTTTAAATTCATGCTGTTGATTATTTAGAAAATTTATTTTTGCAGTCGATGCAAGCGCCTGATACGGGACGGGCTAATAATCTTTTTTCGTCAATTATTTCTCCGCAGTATCTGCAGTTGCCGTATTCGCCTTTTTCAATTCTTTTCAACGCCTCGTTTACATCTTGCAAATTTTTTTCCAGTTTATGTTCTAAAGATAAATTATCGCTGAATGCCGCAACTTCGGCGGCATTTTCGTCCGGTTCGTCGCCGAAATCAGGAAAATCAGCGGTATAGTCCTCATTATTATGGACATTTTTTGAAGCAAAATTTTTAAGCATTTTTTCCAAATTTAATTTTTCTTTTGATAAGTTTTCTTTAATTTTTTGTAAATTTTCTTTAGTCATATGGTTTGTAATTTAATGGCAGGAAATTCAATTCAACGCCTGCTTTAGGCGAGGGACGAGGCGAATAATCCCGAGGTGCGAGGTATAAGCCGCGGGATCCCCGCCCGCCTAGAGCGTTCGGGCGGGCTTCGTCGCTTGGCTTCGCTCCTCAGGATGACACGGTTATTAGTCGCAAAATATGTTCAGCTTAATTTATCTAAATTATACGCTATATTTTTATTTCTGTCAAAGTCAAATTTTGTATTGAAAAAAACATAAAATGATAGTATACTTTGAATAGTAATATATGATAATATCTATAGTTAATCAAAAAGGAGGCGTTGGTAAGACCACTACCGCTGTTAATTTAGCCGCTTATCTCGCGAAAATGAATAAGCGGGTTCTTTTGGTTGATTTAGATGCGCAGGCGAATGCAACTTCCGGAAGCGGTATTGATAATACTGGCGCGAAAACAATTTATGATGTTCTTATGGATGATAATACTCCGGCTCATAAAACAATAATTAAAACAAACATTGACGGGTACCATATAATTCCGTCGCATCCGTCGCTCGCAGGCGCTTCTGTAGAA
>JAZDMY010000047.1:0-30512 GCA_043800435.1 bacterium | reverse complement strand
AATTAAGAAAGTTGTTAGATGATTTATTATTTTGCATTTAGAATTTTATTAGGTGAATTAGAAATTAGATGAATTAGGTGAATTTTATAGATATTTTAATCTTTGTTGTACTTAATTCAATTTTAGATTTTTATTTATTATACTTAAATACCAATGCCTTCCCTCCGTCAATCTCCTCCCACTCATCCGCCTCAAGTTTTGCCCGTGCGATAATTTGGTCAGATTGCCACCAGTAATCGCTTACGGCGAAATATCCTTCTTTTACGCCTGCCAAATCCATTGCCTTAATCATCGTTTCTCGCGATGGCTTAATATATACCATATCTGAATAATATTGATAAAGCGGGCTTGAAGTCGGGATCGGATAATAAAAAATCTCATCACATTTTTCTGTAGAGACGCGATTTTTCGCGTCTTGGCGGCACGTGGAATAATATTTTTTAAACCCGTATTGCGTAAGCGCGGCGGCAGATGTATTTTGATTTGCGAGGACAATATAATCTGATTTCGCGGTTTCGTCAATGTATTTTACCGCTTTAAAATCAGTCTCGGAAACATTATAGCCGTGGTCAGAAACATAATTATCATATCGCGGATATGTCAAATATAAAGAAGCTGTAAGCCATAGCGCAAAAAATGAGAAAAAGAAAATTTTTATATACCGGATGCGGTCTTGCATTAATTTTTTAAAAAAATAATAAAATGCGATCAAGAAAAATGGCAATAAGAAGTAAAGAGAGATCCATAAAATTCTTTGTGAATAAATATTTTGTTCGTAGGAAACCAACGTTTTAAAGAAGATAAAATTACTAAGGATTAAATAATTTACGATTAGAATAAAAAATGTTAAAAGATAAGGTGTTAGAATTAGCCGGCTAATTTTATCGCGATAATAAAATATAATCATACCAGCCAGCGCAATTATAAGAAAAAATAGTATTATATTAAATCCGTAAAGATAAATAAAATCTCTTATAAGATTATATTGGCGGCAATTTCTCATCCATGTTTTTATAAAATTGGTTATCTGAAATGAGGGAACAATAAATTTTATTTTTAACGACGGAGAAATAAATGAATTTATGAGAAAAATAAATGGGAGAGCTGCTGCGGAAAATATGCTTATTAAAAATAAAATTAAATTTCTAAATTTAAATTTATTTTGCGTTAAAAATAGAAGAATAATAAAAATAACGGCGGGCAGACCAGTTAACGGATGAATTAAAAGGCAAACGGCGGTTAAAAAAATTAATATAAGCGGGAGGCGATATTCATACTCGTTTACAGGAAGAATATTTTCTCGCGCGGGTATAATAGTAATCGGCGAGTTTTTTTTATTTTTTTGGGCAATATAAATTAAACTTAAAAATATAATAATAATTGCGTAAATATTTGCTAATGCTTGCGGTGTTGCAGTTATGAAAGCCGTGTACGGCAGTAATAAGGAAGAAAGGGCGGCAAGCAAAATATATTTCGGTTCCCAGTCAAAGACCTTTTTAAAACTGAAATATATAAAAGAGGGGATATATATTGAAAATAAAACAGGAACTAATAATTTATCTATTTTTATGACACTTAGCTGGAATATTTTAGCGAACATTACTGTAAGTGAATATTGCCCTAAATAATACAGCGGCTTTGGCGTAATAATTCCATGCTCAAAGATTACTTTTTCTGTCGCTTGATGGATAAATGGATCAAATCCATAGCCGAGTTTATAAACGATGAGTGCGATAGATGCGCTTAAAAATGTGTGCAGAATTATAAAAAAAAGTGATAGTTTATCGTTTTTATTTTCTAAAATAATAGCTATTAAAAGCAGGGTAGCAATTATATAAAAGATAAAAAATAATTTTGTGATTATAAGCCATGGCGATTGTATCGCATCGGCGGTTGCGGATTTAAATAGAATAGCAAATAATATAATTAATAAACCAAGATAAGCGCAATTTAAAATTTTATTTCTTAGAATATATAATATTTTATTTTTTTGCAGAATAAAAAAAATAAAATTTTGAATTTTTTGCGGCCATGTGAAAATATTTTTCGGGATATAGGGATTAGGCCATTTTTTGTTAATTCGTTGGATTATCCATGGAAATGAAAAGAGCAATAATGCAATAACCCATATGTCAAGCCGGTAAAAATAATATATTATAGCGCCGAACAATGAAAAAAACGAGAAAATAAAAAAAATACCAGCTAAAATCTGCCAACTTTTTCCAGTTCCTGGAAATATCCATTTTCCGAGCCGTTTTCCATTTATAAAAAAATATATAATTCCAAAAAATATCCCGATTAAGGATGAATTTAGAAAGAGGATGTTTAATATTAGAATAAAAATAACAAAAAACATATAATGTTGCCCATTATGTGAAGTATGGTATAATAAAAAAGTTATTAGTCAGGCAGCTAATCAGTTAAATGGTTTTATATGCCATATGCTAATTAGTTCCTTTTGAAATAGTATTTTTTTTGTCATTCCGACCGAGCGATAGCGAGTGGAGGAATCTGTTGGCAGCACCAAATTCGGTTAATAAAAAGATTCCTCCGCTCACTTGCCAGCCGCTTGGGCGTCTGGCGCGTTCGGTCGGAATGACATTCCATGACTATTTCAACAGACACTGATATTATATTATATCCTTAATTATTAAGCAAATTTATGGAAAAAAATAAAATCATAATAGGTTTTGATATTGGGACTGTAAAAATTTCTTGGATAATAAAAAATTTAAATGGGGTAGAAATTGAAAAAGGTCTTTTAAATCATAACGGAAATATTCAAGCAGTTGAAAAGGTTATTAATGAATTAAGAGAAAAACTTAGAGATAATCTCATCGTTAAAGTTGTATCTGCCGGGTCAATGGCTAACTTATTATGCTCGCCTGCTAAAATCGTTCCGGAACAGGCGGCTGAAGAAGAGGCAAGTAAAATTTTATATCCTGAATTGTCGGCTTTTAACATAATACGGCTGGGCGGCAATGGATTTTCAATTTTAACATATAAAGAAGGTAAATTTTCATTTTATACAAATGATAAATGTTCATCCGGAACAGGGACGGCTATTGAACGGTTATGCCATGGCAGATTTGGAATAACAGCAAACGAGGCATGCGAGCTGGCAAAAAACGCAAAAAATCCGCCTAAAATCGCGGCGAGATGTTCTGTTTTTATAAAAAGCGAGATAACGCATTTAGCAAACCAAGGGCTCTCGCGAGAAGAAATATTAGCAAGTTATTTTAACGGCATTGTTCTTAATATTTTAGGATTGGTAAAAAAATGGAAAGTAAGCGGCCCGGTTATTTTAATCGGCGGGGTTGCGGAAAATAAGCAAGTCGCAGGTCGGCTTAAAGATATTTTAAAAAATGAAAATGAGGTTGAAATTTTTAAAGACGCGCGATTTTTTGAAAGTATTGGCGCGGCGGAGATAGCGCTAAAATTAGCTAAGGAAAATAAAGATGACAATGAAATTGATTTATCAGAAATAATCGCGCCGCAAAAAAAGGCAATAGAATGTTTACTGCCGCTTTCTAATTTTTTATCAAAGGTGAAGAAATATGATAATAAGAAAATCAACAATCTTGATTATAATAATATAGAAATTATTTTAGGATTAGATTTGGGCTCAACAGGCGCTAAATTAGCGCTTATTGAGAAAAAGACGGGAGATGTCTTATATGATGATTATACCTCTACGAAAGGAAATCCTGTCGCCGCCTCCCAAGAATTAATTAAAAAAATTCCGCCGCAATTTTTAAAAAATATTGCAGCTGTCGGAATAACCGGCTCAGGCAGATATACGGTTTCGGCTTTATTTCAGGCGGCTTATCCCGAATTATTTGATCGTGTTATTGTGAAGACAGAAATAATAGCGCACGCGAAAAGCGCCTCAAAAATTGATCCTGATAACGGGGAAAGTTTATCGGTCATAGAGATTGGCGGACAAGACGCAAAATATACTTTTGTGCGGGATGGGGAAGTTGATGATTCTATAATGAATATGGCATGCGCCGCCGGGACGGGTTCATTTTTAGAAGAGCAGGGAATTTTTTATAAAGTTGAAGATATTATAGAATTTGGAAAACTTGCGTATGAAGCAAAAAGACCGGCTAACTTAGGTCAGCATTGCACTGTTTTTGTCGCGGAAATGGCGAATAAAGCGCTTCAAGAAGGATTTACTTTGCCGGATATTTTTGCCGGTTTTTACTATGCCGTTATTTATAATTATGTAAATCGGGTTATGGGGAAAAGAATTTTCGGGAAGAAAATTTTTCTTCAAGGAAAGCCGGCGTCAAACATAGCGCTCGCTTGCGCGTTATCCGCTGTGACTGGAAAAGAAGTTATCGTTCCGCCAAATCCCGGCGCGATGGGTGCTATCGGCATTGCTTTATGCGCGTTGGACGCTAACCCCTCCCTAACCCTCCTCCCGCGGCAAGCTCAGGACAATATCTCGGAGGGGATGGAACAATATGCCAAATATTTTGATTTAAATAAATTTCTTGAGGCGAAAATTATTTCTCGCTCGGATTTCCAATGCAATAATGAAAAATGCGGAAATTTATGCCGTATAAATATGACGGTGGTAAAAGCGGGGGATAAAGAAACGCGGGTATTAAGCGGGGGAATGTGTCCTAAATATGAACAGGCAAAAATAAATAAATTGCCCTCTGACGCCCCGAATCCTTTTAGGAAAAGGGAAGAATTATTAAAAAAAATTACGGATTGTTATGATGAAAAAACAGCCTCTTTTAAAGAGGGGAATGATCAGAAAACAGTCGGAATTCCCGATGGGTTGGGAGTCGTTAGATTTTTACCATTTTTTAGTTCATTTTTTAAGGAATTAGGATTAAATATAAAAGTTTTTAAAACGGATGATAAAACGATGGAAAAGGGAGATAGTATGTGCTCAAGTTATGATACTTGCGCGCCGATTAAAATAATGCATGGTTTAATAGGCGATTGCGATTATTATTTTTCTCCAAAAATCAAAACGTTACCCTTAATAAAAGATGAGGAAGGGTCATGCACTTGCCCGTTAGTTCAGGGAGTTCCTGAATTAGTAAAATTTTCTTTAAACTCAGATAAAATAAAATTTATAAATCCCGTGCTTGATTTTAAAAATGGCATTGAAGGCATCCGCGATGTATTTTTTAAGATTGCGCAAGATTTAAAAAGGGAAGAATTTTTTGACGCATCTTTTTCAAAAGCGGTTTTAACCCAGAAAGAATTTGAAAATAATCTTATTGAAATCGGACGGGAAGCATTAGATTACGCGGCTAAAAATAATTTGCCGGTGATCTTAGTCTGCGGACGGCTATATACTATCTGCAATCCGATTTTAAATAGCGGCATTCCGCAAACGATACAGGAGAGCGGAGCGATTGCGTTGCCGATTGACTGTTATCCTGTAAAAAAAGACCGTCAAATTTTTGAAATAATGTATTGGGGAGAAGGGCAGCGAAATTTACGGGCGGTTTTAAATACTTTTGAGGAAGATAATATTTATCCGGTATGGATTTCAAATTATATTTGCGGACCGGATAGCTTTTTAGAACATTTTTTCAAATACATAAGCAAAAGTTATCCCCATATGAATTTAGAAACAGATGGACATTCAGGAACAGCTGGGTTTGTTACAAGGGTTGAGGCATTTTTACATACTTGCCGGTTCCATATGAATAATAAACAGAATAAAGATTATAACCGCAATCTTGCAAGTTTTAAAATGGCAGATAGAAATATTAATATTTTTGAAAAAGGTTCTAAATTTATACTCCCGTCTATGGGCGATATTAATGACTTTTTTGCCGCTATTTGCAGGGCTGCAGATTCTGATGCTATATCTTTGCCGCCGGTTGCGAGAGACGGATTTATGCTTGGCAGAAAAGATTGTTCAGGAAAAGAATGTCTTCCGTTTTTGTGTCTTTGGGGGAGCATAAAAAAATATTTGCTTGGATTAGATAGAGATAATTTGCCGGCTAAATTAATATTTCTTGTGCCGACGACTAATGGTCCATGTCGGTTTTGCATGTATCATATAAGGATTAAACAACTCACGGAAGAATTATTAAATGAATTAAACATAAAAATAAATATTGAATTTTATTCGCCGACTACTGAAGATAGCTATGGAAATGAATTCGGCGCGATGTTTCAAATAAAAATGTGGCTTTCAGTTTTAATTTATGATTTCCTGCATGATATGCTTTATTATGTTCGTCCGATAGAAAAAAATATCGGCGGCAGCGAGAAGGTATTTGAAACATATAAAAAACAATTTATAGAACTTTTAGAGAAACCGTCAAATAATAATAGTATTTTTAACACATGGGGAATTGCTGATTTAATGGAAGAAGCCGCGAGTGCGTTTAATAGCATTGAAATAGATTTAAAAAAGAAAGAAAAAATTATAGATGTGGCGCTTGCCGGAGAAATTTATGTTAGAATGGAAAATTTCGCAAATGATGAGTTAATAAAAAAACTTGAAAAATACGGAATGCGCGTTAAACTTGCGCCGATGAGGGAATGGATAAATTATGTGGGATATTGCGAAGACGCTAATTCACGCGAAAAGGAAAGCCCGCCCGACCGCATGTCAGTCATTCGGGCAGGCGAATACACGCGAATTATTAAAAAGAAGACAGAGAAATTGATTAAGATATTTTATGAGAGAAAATTATATAATATCTGCGCGAAAAAATTAAATTGGGCGCATGATCATAAGATAAGCGATTTGGTAAAAACAGGGCATCCGTATATCGGAGACGCGCCTGAGGGCGAGGCGATTTTAACTATCGGCGCGCCGCTTATTATGTATCGGAAAAAAGAAATAAAAGGCGCGGTAATTATCGGTCCTTATGGATGTATGCCGACAAAAATCGCCGAAGCCCAGCTTAACCGTTCTGAGATTCCGTTTATATCTATTTTTGTGGACGGCGAACCGATTGATAAAAATAAAATCGCCAATTTCGCGTGGCAATTAGGGGGAGTTGATTCGTTGAGATAACGGCAATGAACATACAATGGTATGTTCATTGCAAGTTTAGGAAGCCCGCGTTTCAACGATTTCAACTCTTTGCGGAGCGCGTAAAATTTTCCCGTAGCGGTATTTAAACGGACCACTGGATAATTCTATAATTTTTTCAGCAACCCATTTTGGATCTAAATAATCCGATGTATCTTTATTTTTATCCCAAAATGGCGTATTCATGCCTGACGGCGCAACCACTAATATTTTGCCTATTCCCGGATCTAATGAAAGCGATGCGCCAAGCATGCCAAGCGCGGCTTTTGTGGAAGCATAAATTGGCTCAATTTCGCGCGGCGTATATTCCGAACTTGATGTAATAAGCACAATTTTTAACGGCTTCCCTGTGTTATTTTTTAAACGTTTAATAATTAGCGCCGGTGCGAGTAAGCCGACATTTGCCATTTTAGCGATTTGGCTATCTTCTAATTTATCAATACGCCCTTCTTGGTAAAATCCGGCAGCATAAATCAATGTGTTAATTTTTTCAAGTTTGGAAAGCAAGTTATCAATCCGGATAATCGTTTCGTCTAAATTATCCGTGATAGAAAAATTCAGATATTGCAAATTTACGATATTTGGGTCTTTCCTTCCTGCAATATATACGGTATGACCAAGTGAATTATAAACTTTAGCAAATTCTAAACCAAGACCTGATGTTCCTCCGACAATTAAAATATTTTTTAGCATATTTTTATTATTTTAAATATTATATCACAGGAGTTTAAATTGCAATAAATAGGGGTCATACGCCCAATTAGGTGGAGAATGCCATTCCGACCGACCCCGAGTGAAGTTGGAGCAAAGCGAAAACGGAGCGAGGGGGAGTGGAGGAATCTGTTGACAGTACCAAATTTGGCTTAATAAACAGATTCCTCCACTCACTCAAAAATATTTACTTCGTTTTACTTCATAAATATTTTTTCGTTCGGTCGGAATGACAAAAGCAGCCCTCAAAATTGCGTATGATCCATAAATAGAAATAAATGAAAATTGACATTTTTATTATTTATGATAAAAGCGCATTATAGCCGTTAGTTCTTTATATCAGCGCAAGTAGAGAAAAATTTTATAAAAGAGAGGATTTAAATGAAAAAAAATTATAGTTGCGAAGACGCGAAAGCCGATATTGATTTTTGTTTAAGAAATACGGGCGAAGAGGCGCTAAATGCTCTTATAAGAGTTATGGGTCATATAACAGCAAAGAAGGGGGACGATTTGCTGTGTCGCGAATGTTATAATTATATAATGCAGATGAAGAAAGAGCATGGTGTTAAATAATAATTATTCACAATATAACGATAATAGCCGCGTCCGATATATTCTGGATCAGCGGCTTTTTAATTCAAATATATTTATCCCAATCTGCATAAAAATTTTATTCAATTTGAATAATGGCAGACCTACGACATTAAAGTAGCACCCGTCAATTTTTTCAATAAAAATCGCGCCTTTCCCTTGGATGCCGAAGGCGCCGGCTTTATCTAAGGGCTCGCCTGATTTTACATAATTTAAAATTTCTTTATCTCTGAGTTTTTTTATTTTAACTTTTGTGATTTCATAATTAGTTATTTCTTTTCCATTTTTAATATCAATTACTGTTAAGCCAGTTATAACATTAACATAACTCCCGCTAATTCTTTTTAGCATTTGTACCGCATTTTCTTCAGTATGCGGCTTTCCTAATATTTTATTTTTAAATACCACAACCGTATCGGCGGAAATAACTATGCCATTTTTAAAATGTTTCGCAACAGCCCGCCCTTTTTCGCGCGAATGATGCATTACTAAATTTTTTGGAGTCGTTTTAAAGGCATTGTTTTCTTCGTAGGAACTAGTTTCTATAATAAAATTATCTCCAATTATCTGGCGGAGCAATTCTTTTCGTCTTGGAGAACTGGATGCGAGTATTATTTTAGGCATATGGATTACACACCCCTTACATCCCGTCATCCGACGGGACTGGCGACTCTCAAGAGGGGATTTTTTATATAAATAGAAATTTAAGTGAGAGAAGGAGAACCGGTGGAAAAACAGGATCTCCTATTTTTATTTTCTCCTTTCTTAAGAAAAAATTTTGAATATTATCCCGATCAATGCTATTAAAGCTAAGCTGTAGATTAAAATAAAACACTCGCCGGGATAAATTTGCTCCCTTGCGGCTTTTGTTATAAGCTCAAGAGAGATGGATAACAACGGTGAGCCGCACACTAAAAACAAAATTAAAACTGCTAAAGGAACTATGATGAGTAATTTTTTTTTCATTATTCGCTTTTAGGACAGCTTACTTTTTTCACTTTCCCTCCTTAATTTTTACGGCGCTGAAGCACAGCTAACCCGAGCTAAAGCTCGGTAGAAAGAACAATTATATAAATTAAAATCTTAAATCAAAAATCAAAAATCTAAAATCCTAAACCCTGTGCCTTTTTTTTATTTCCTCATCCTCTTCCTCTTTTTTTTCTTCAATTTTTTCTTTCGCAAGTTTTCGTATTTTTTCTAAATCCATATCCGCTAATTCCGAGGCGCGGTCTGTGAGATATTCTTTTTCATTCAACTCAGGGTTTTCTATTACTTCAGCAAGCAATGCGTCCAATATCGCGCCGATAATCGGTCCGGGCTGAATTTTTAGATTTTTTATTATATCATCTCCGTTTATTTTAAGCATTTTTACGGAAATTGCATCATGCGCTACTTTATCAATCATATATTCAAGATGCCTGAGACGGTATGGTTTTGCTTTTGGAACGCCGCTTCCGAGCCGATCGGCAATGCGCAGTTCAATTAAGTCCTTTAGGTTTTCTTTGCCCACCCGTTTTACCATTCTGCGCACTCCCGCTTCAGAAACCGCGTCCATATCGTAAAAAAACATATGGTTATAAATAAGGATATAGACCTTATCAATAATATCGTTTGGAAATTTAAGACGGGTTAAGAATTTTTTTGCGAATTTCGCGCCCAAATGGTCATGATTATAGAAAGTCGCGTTATAGCCCTCGCCGCGTTTTACCGCCGGCTTTGCGATGTCATGTAAAAGAGAGGCAATCCGCACTTCAAGTTTTTTGCTTTTGCAGTATTTTAATGATAAGACGCAATGTTCAAAAACATTGTGGACATGATGCTTATTTTGGCGAACGCCAATGCCATGCATAAGTTCAGGGATTACATAACTTAATAGATTTGTATCTTTTAACAATAAAATCGCCTCATCAGGATAATCGGATAAAATCATTTTTATAAATTCATCTCTTATTCTTTCCTTTGAAATATTTTGAAGGAGCGCGGAATTTTTTTTGATTGCTCGCAACGTATTTTCTTCAATCTTAAAATTCAATTGCACTGAAAATCTAATCGCGCGAAGCATTCTTAGCGCGTCTTCGTTAAACCGTTTATCCGCATCTCCGACGGCGCGGATTATTTTATTTTCTAAATCCGTTTGACCTTCAAAAAGATCAATAACTTCATATTTTTTACAGCGCGGCAATAATGCCATTGCATTAATTGTAAAATCGCGCCTGGACAAATCTTCTTCCAAATTGGGCGTAAATTTTATTTCATCAGGATGCCGTTTATCAGAATAGGCCGTCTCTATTCTATAAGTTGTGATTTCCACATTTTTTAAAGTGCTGTCTTCTGATCCTGTTTGCACGGTAACTGTTCCATATTTATTATTATAAAAACTCTGCGGAAAAATTTTTTCTATCTCCTCAGGTTTTGCGTTTGTGGTAATATCCCAGTCCTTCGGTTCTTTATCCAACAAAAAATCGCGCGCGCAACCGCCTACAGCATATGCTTCAAAGCCCGCGCTATAGAGTTTATCTATTATATTTAGTATTTCTTCAGGTATTCTCATAAGATTATATTATCCTTAATTATGATAAAATGCAAGATTTTATCATTCAGGGCAATTGACATTAAATTTTTATAAAATTATACTAAAGTAGTAATTTTAAGCAAAAAGCGATAATCCATATAAAAGATTAATTGAGAGGGGTAATCTTATTTTGATTAACGTTATTAAAAAAGATTATGGGTGAAGTATTTGATTTTTCAAGTTTTGCGCGTAAAAAAGCCGGTGAGAGAGAAAAAAACCCGGGAGAACTTATTGATTTGCCTGCGCAAGGAAGTAATACGGAAGAATTGGTAGATGAGGGATTAGTAGAAAGGACGGAAAAATTATTAGAACAGGAAGAGCAGGTTATAAAAATATTAGAAAGATGGCAGGAAGAAATAGATGATTTAGCAGCAAAATATGAGGATGAGATGAAAAAAGAATTTACGTTTCCGCCATACGGCGGCAATACTTTTCCTATAATAAAAAAATTAGTCAAATCTTGTCTTGATAAGCGAGAAACAGTCAGAAAAATTTTTTATGATCAAATTCAAAGAAGTAAAGGCGAGGAAATTTTAGATGAGAATGAAGATGTTGCGGAAATAAATAGGCAAAGAGATTGTCCTGATAGTAAGCGCGAAAATAAAATAAGCAATATTCTTACTCCGGAAGTAATTGAAAAAAAGATTTTTCTCTTGAAGAATTAATTAAGTTAGAAAATGATGTAATGGAAGTTTTAAATTATCGCAATGATGCCGAAATGAAATTAAAATATATTATCAGTGGGATTGAAAATTTGCATTACCATAAAGGAGCTGAGGATAGTTCCTTTGCAGATTATAATATTGTCAAAGAATTATACGAGTTAATGAATTTTTTTAAAATGATTTCAGAAAAAATTTCCGATACGTCGGAAAGCTTAAAAAAATGCGCATATCTAATAATGGAAAAAAGGGAAAGAATGGAAACGATGAACTAACTATTGACTTTATCTGGTCTATTATTTATAATTAATAACGCTTTATGGATGCGAAAATAAAAAAAATAAAGAATAATAAAGCAAATATTGATTCAATTGATATTGCGGGAGCCAGAGTTCATAATCTAAAGGACGTAAATGTTTCAATCCCTAGAAATGAACTCGTGGTAATAACAGGATTATCCGGATCAGGAAAATCGTCGCTTGCTTTTGATACCGTTTACGCCGAAGGGCAGAGAAGGTATGCTGAAAGCCTATCAACTTACGCGCGGCAATTTTTAGGTTTGCTTGATAAACCTGATGTTGATAAAATAACAGGCCTTTCGCCAACTATTGCGATTGATCAAAAAAGCATTTACCAAAATCCCCGTTCAACTGTCGGAACAGTAACGGAAATATATGATTATCTGCGCATTTTATTTGCGAAACTTGGAAAGCCGTACTGCTCTCTATGCGGAACATTAATGGAAAAGCATAATTTAAATGATGTTTTAAAAGACCTGCATAAGTTTATTGAAGAAACGGATATAGGGATATTATTTGAACTTGAAGCAAATAGTGAACATAATATAAATTATTTATTGAATAATGTTTCAATATCAGGATATAAATTTGTTTTTATCAAAGGCAAGAAATATGATATAGAGCGGGCAAAGGGCTTTGTAAACGGGAAAATTTCAAAAATAGCCGTATATGGAGATATTTTACGGCTTGATAAGAAGACAAAAACTATACAGGGATTAAAAATGGATTATAATAAAAATTCCTTAGTTTCTTTAATAAAAAAGATTTCTGATTTAGGAAACGGCAAGCTTTTAATAATTAAGGAGAAAAATTTTGAGGAACATCTTTACAGTGAAAATTTTTATTGCAAAAAATGCGGCAGGACTTTGCCTAAAATAGAGCCGAGATGTTTTTCTTTTAATAGTCCTGTCGGCGCATGTCCGAAATGCAAAGGCATTGGAACGCGGCTTGAAGTTGATCCCGATCTCGTTATCCCAAATAAAAATTTAACTTTGGCGGAAGGGGCGATAGATCCTTTTAACAGGGTTTTTCCCAATCAGTCAACTTTATGGAAGAAATTAGAGGAACTTGGGGAAAAATATGGCTTTTCTTTTGATATGGATGTTAAAGAGATGAAAAAGGAACACATATATCTTATTCTTTACGGAGAAAAAAATGGCGGCTTTGAAGGACTTACAAGTTTATTACTAAAAAAATACGAGGAGGGAAAAACAGAATATATAAAAAGGGAAATAGAGAATTATTTAAAGATGGTAAAATGTTCTTACTGCGATGGAAAGCGGTTAAAGAAAGAGATGCTTTCTATTACCGTGCTCGGAAAATCAATTGATCAATTAGTTGAAATAAGCATAGATAAATTATTGGAATATTTTAATTCCATAGAAAGCGAGAATAAATTAATAGGGCAATCTTTTGATAAAAACGAAGCGCGCATAGCGCATCAAATTATTAAAGAAATATGCGCGCGGCTTAATAATCTTTGCAACGCGGGTGTTGAATATCTTACTTTATCAAGAAGCGTTACTACGCTCGCGGGAGGAGAATTTCAAAGGATTAAACTTGCAACGCAGATAAGTTCTTCGCTTACGGGAATAATTTACATTTTAGATGAACCATCCATAGGATTGCATCCAAAGGATAATAGCCGCCTGATAAAGACATTAAAAGAATTACGCGATCAAAATAACTCCGTGATTATCGTGGAACACGATAAAGATACCATTATGGCTGCGGATTATGTGATTGATGTCGGACCGGGCGCGGGCGAATACGGCGGAAATATTGTCGCTTGCGGAACACCAGCGGAAATATTAAAAAATAAAAATTCGCTTACAGGCAAATATTTATCCGGCGATTTAAAAATTCCCATACCTGAAAAATTAAGGAAAGGAAACGGGAAATTTGTTTTTATAAAGAACGCCTCGGAATTTAATTTAAAAAATATTGATGTTAAAATACCTCTTGGAGAATTAGTATGCGTTACAGGGGTTTCAGGGTCAGGAAAATCAACTTTAATTAATGATATTTTAGCAAAATTTTTAATGAAAAAATTTTATCGCGCAAAAGATGATCCCGGAAAATTTGAAAAAATTGAAGGGGTTGAATATTTAAATAAAGTTATTAACATTGACCAGTCGCCGATAGGGCGGACGCCTCGTTCAAATCCTGCGACTTATACGGGTTTATTTACATATATTAGAGATTTATTTTCAAATCTTCCCGAATCAAAAATGCGCGGCTATAAAATTGGAAATTTCAGTTTTAATGTGAGAGAGGGAAGATGCGAGGCGTGCGCGGGGGAAGGAATGATTAAAATTCAGATGCCGCTTTTGCAGGATATTTATATTGAATGCGAAGAATGCAATGGAAAAAGATATTGCCCCGAATCATTGGAGATACATTGGCATAATAAAAATATCGCGGATATTTTAGATATGTCCGTCCATGAGGCAATGAAATTTTTTGAGGAACATACTGCGCCGATTGAGTCAAAAATGCAAGCGAAAAAAAGTGAAAGCGAGCATAATATAATTTATAATAAACTAAAGACATTAACTGATGTGGGGCTTGGATATGTAAAATTAGGCCAGCCGGCGACAACATTATCAGGCGGAGAAGCCCAAAGAATAAAACTTGCCGCTGAATTATCTAAAAAATCAACAGGAAAAACCTTATATATCTTAGACGAGCCGACGACGGGATTGCATTTTGACGATATAAATCGGCTATTATTTTTGCTTAATAAATTAGTTGATCAGGGAAATACTGTTTTAATTATTGAGCATAATTTAGACGTTATAAAATGCGCTGATTGGGTCATTGATCTTGGCCCGATTGGAGGCGATAAGGGCGGATACATAGTGGCGCAGGGCACCCCGAATGAGATTATAAAGGTAAAAGAAAGCTTTACCGGGAAATATTTGAAGGCGGAAATTTAATGGGTCATACGCAAATCATGTGGAGAATGTCATTCCGACCGACCCCGAGTGAAGTTGGAGCAAAGCGAAAACGAAACGAGGGGGAGTGGAGGAATCTGTTGACAGTACCAAATTTGGCGCAATAAAGATTCCTCCACTCACTCATCCCGCAATACTGCGGGATTCGTTCGGTCGGAATGGCAAAAGTAGTCCCCCAAAATTGCGTATGATCCAATTTAATTTAATTATTAAAATAAAACTTATACGTAAAACTGCGCATATAAATTTTTCTTATGGCTAAAAAAAATATTATAGAAAAAATTGCGAAAATAAAGTAACAATATGCAACTTAACGAAAATGAAAAAAGGGAAATATTAAAATGTATTGATACGGGCAAGGATTTGCCTGATAAATACAGATTTTTGTTATTTTCGGATAAAAGGGAAGTTGAGCTTATTTGGAACGGGAAGACAAGAGGGAAAGCGATGTAAATAATTTTGGACAGGCGATTATATTTTTGAGAATGAATGGCAGTCCTTCAGAACAAAAAAAGACAGAGCCCTTGAATTAAAAAGCGTATTCCACGAATGCCAAAAAGGCAGGCGAAAAATTGCCGTTAAAGTTGTTGATATATTCGGCAATGATACAATGAAAGTCGTGGAGGTGAATGTATGAAATTACGGGATAAAATAAAAAATTATATACAAACATTAGGAAAAGGGTTTAGAAGAAAATCAAAGTTAGATCAACTTTTAACGATAAAGGAGATAGAAAAATTAATAAATTTTAATGAGAAAAAAATAAAAAGCATTAGTAAAGAATTAAAGCGAAGAGAAAAATATTTTTTATTTGCCGGCGGGAAAATTTAAGCTAGTAAATTAAAAGGATATTTAGAGCAGAAAGGATGGCATCTTCAAAAAGATAATTATTCAAAATTAAAAAATAATTATAAAAACTATGGCTAAAAAAAAGTACACTCATAAATTAACCAAAAAGAATAAGTTCAGCTATTTTATCGTTATTCCTAAAGAAATAATTGATGAATATGGCTGGAAGGACGGGCAGAAAATAGTTGTTGAGCAATATGGAAAAGAGAAAATTTTAATTTCGGATTGGGAAAGATAAAAATATCTATTGCCTCTTGTAGTGTCCCCCATGAGGAACACTATAATATTACTCTATTGTTAGGCATATCACATTTTAAAACCATACCTGAATTTTAAAAAATCATCCCTTCATGGACATGCAGGTCGCTCAAGAGAGGAATACTCGCGCTTGACATATTCTATAATTCTGTTATACTAAAATAAATTAATAAAGCCACAGACAGCGAGGGTTCCTGCATGGAACTTAATATGCCTCGCCGAGGTAAAACATATTGCCTAAAAATTTTTTAGGTAATTCATTCTGTGGCGATATAATCGCCGTTTTTTATTATCTGAAAAGTAAATAGGATAAAAAATTATTTTTTTATTTTTTTGCTTTTTTGTTTTGAAATATGCCTAAGACAAGGTCTAAAAAAGAAGAGTTGGTGAAAGAATATCGTGAAAAATTTGCCGACCAAAAATCAGTTGTAGTTGCTAATTTCAGCGGCTTAACTGTAAAAGAAGTAAATGATTTAAGAAAAAAGTGCAGGGAGCAAGGAATTAGTTATATGGTCGCGAAGAAAAGTTTATTTAATTTAGCTTTAACGGAAAAAGGATTTGAAAAAAATGCTGATTTACAAGACAATATCGGTGTCGCGTTTTGCAAAGACGAGATCGGAGCGGCAAAAGTTTTTAACGAATACAGCAAGGAGCATGCCGATAAATTTAATATTGTCTGCGGGATTTTAGAAAGTAAGATGCTTTTAACGGAAGAAATAAAAGCATTGGCAAATCTCCCGTCAAAAGAAGAATTACTGGCTAAAATGGTCGGTGCAATTAAAGCTCCTGTCAATAATTTTGTTAATGTTTTGCAAGGAAATTTAAGAGGATTAGTGCAGGTTTTAAATAGTATTAAGGATAATAAGCCGCCGATAGCTTAATATGCGGCATGGTGGAAAAACGCAATTTAAAATATTATAAATTAACGGAAATTAAGAAATTAAGAAATTAAGAAATTATTATTTTTCTTGTTTTCTTCTTTATCTTCTTTTCTTGATAAGTATGTCTGAAGAACAAAAAAATGAGGAAGTAATAGTTCCTGAAAAGTTTGCTGATATTGTTTCAAAAATAGAAGGGATGTCAGTTTTAGATTTAGCGGAACTTGTAAAAATTTTAGAGAAGAAATTCGGCGTTTCCGCCGCAGCGCCTATGATGGCTATGGGAGTTATGCCCGGCGCGGCAGCGGCAGGCGAGCCGGCTGAAGAAAAAACATCGTTTGATGTTGAATTAACTGACGCAGGTGCGAATAAAATCGCTGTTATTAAAGCGATAAGAGCTGTTACAGAATTAGGATTAAAAGAAGCAAAGGACTTAGCCGATGGCGCGCCTAAGATGGTTAAAGAGGCCGTTGCAAAGGAAGATGCTGAGAAGATAAAGAAGACATTAGAAGAAGCAGGTGCGAAAGTAACATTAAAATAGGTAAAATTTTAAAAAAGACGGATGAAAAATCCGTCTTTTTTTATTTTAAGAAATCCTAGTTTACAATAGCAGGTTTTTTTTGCGATGAAATATCTTCAGTATTTAAGGGGATTGAATTTATAAACGGATCGCGCAGTTCTTCCCAGTTTATATCCTTAGCGGTCTTTTTGCTTTCAATTTTTATTCCTATATTTTCCAACTCATCTATATTTGGCAAGGATAATGGTCTTTTAAATATGGATACAATTTGCGAATTTGTTATTGTATCGTAGAGGTAAGTTTTTAAAAATTTTCCGGTCATAATACAAAAAACAAATATAAATACGATTGTTAAAAGGTAAAAATGTCTAAAAATTACAGATAAATTTTTCATAAATAATTACTTATAATGGTTCAGAACAAGCCCTTTATTTTAAAATAAAGAAGTAAGCTAAAATATCCGCCTCTGCCGAACCCTTATTCGCATAATTTTTTTGTTCGGAAAGTTTACTAATGGAAATTGATTGTATATTAATATAATATGAAATTTTCCGCGTATCCGATAAGTATTTTAAAATGTCGGCATACCCGCCTTTTAAATGAATATTTATTCTAGATGAATAAGCATTGCTTTGGGTTCCCGCTTTATTTTTATTAGGGGATTCTGCTAAATCAAGCATATTTATTTTTTGATCTAAATTATTTTTCGCGGCTATATCCTCAATGGCCGTTATAAATAGTAATTGTCCATTTTCTTTTACATAGATTTCAAGAAATTTTTCGATATTTTCGTCAATTTTTTTATACCTGTTCATTTCGCTTCTCAATGTTTGCCTATTGTCGTATTTCTTTTCAAGTTCTACTTTAAGCTCCGTTATTTTATCGCTCATATCTTTAATATTTCTCATCGTCGGCAGTATTATAAATCCCGCTATTACTATTATCGCCAAAGAAATTGTCAGAACGAAATATAATATTTGATTTTTTATTTTCATAAATATATTTATAATTTTAAGCAGGCGGAAAGATTAAAATTTATATTTTTCTTTTCAAGTAAATTCGCGATTGGCAATTCTATGTTTGTTAAAAATTCCGAATTTTCTAAATTTTTTTGCAGAATAAGCAGGTCTGCCCTTGTTAAAGCCGCGCCGCGCAAAAAAATTTTATTTGCAGCTGTATCCACTGATAGATGAGTTAACTCAATATTTTTCGGTATTAACTTTGTTAGTTCAATTAATAATTCATCATAATTTATAAAATTATCCTGAACTTTTTTTATATTTTTTATTAGTTCATTCATCTCGGCGGCATCATGCTTAAATATTTTACCGGTTACATTTACTAAAGAAGTATCAACAGCGGTTTCATTAAATATATTCGCAATGATTAGATTTGACGCCGACATTATAATAGATAAAAAAACCGTAAATATCAGTAAAATAATTAAAAAATTCCTTAGTATCAAATAAATTTTTTTAAATTTCAGCTCTTCTTTTTTTGCGCTTGAAAGCAGATTTAAACTAAGCATATAATAATTATGATTTAATGCCGTTCAATGCTAAACCCATGGCCGTCGCATATGATAATAATTCTTGTTTAGATTCTTTTACCTCGTTTAAGTTTGTTTTTAAATTTATCAGAGGGTCGCATATTTCTACCTTTACTTGGCTTCCTTCCTGGATTAATTTATCAATTCCTTGCAAATTCGCAGCCCCTCCCGTTAATAATATTTTTGAAAAATTTTCTCCGCCAAGATAATTTATGTAGTAATTTTCAATTTCTTTTATTTTTTTTAATAAATCAGCGGTAAGAGGAGTTAAAACTTTTTTAACCGCGCCTTTCGCTTTCTTTTGGTCAAGTCCGCAAAGGATTTTCGCTTTTTCCGCCTGTTTTGGAGTAATATTTAACGTGGCTGCAAGTAAATTAGTTATTTTATCGCCCGAGAATGAAATTATTATGCTGAAACGGACATTCTTATTATAGATTATGAATATTGATGATTTTGCGCCTATGTCAATAATTCCTAAAGGCAAAGATTCTAACGGATTCATATCCGCGACAGCTCGCGCGATAGCCAAAGATTCTATTTCTAATGAAATAAGTATAATTCCCGCTTCCTCAAATACTTTTATATAGCTTTCTATTAATTCTTTTGAACATGCTCCTATCATAATTTCTATCGGCTCGTTACTTAATTTAGCTTTTTTTTGATTTACTATTTGCCAGTCAACATATAGCTTATCAATTTCTTCAGGAAAACTTTCGGCGATTATATTATTTATTTCAGTATTTATATTTGAGGAGGGCGGCATCTTAGCATATTTTAGATATGTAAATTTTTCAGGCAATGAACATATTGCTTCATTTGTAAAGACGGGGCTTTTTTTATTGGTTTCGCGAATTAAATCTTTTAATAATTTTACTACTTCGGCATGCTTTATAATTTCTCCGTTAACTATAAACCCATCGGGCACTGTTATTTTATTAAGTGCGGTTATTTGGCCTTTATTTCCAATTTGGGCGATTTTTATTGAATTATCGCTTATATTAATGCCCATAGGGCTTTGTGATGAAAAAAGATTAAACATAGCGAATAAATGAAAAATAATAGAAAAATGTTTGGAAAAATTTTTACCTTGTAAAAAATTAAAACTGCTGTGTCAAGGAATACATCGGCATTATGATAGCCATAGCCATAAAAGTTACGCCCGCGCCAAGCAGGAGCATTAGCATTGGCTCAATTATTGACGGCAGCGTGTTCATAGTTTCTGATACCTCTTCTTCATAAAATTCCGCAACTTCCATTAATATATCATCAAGCGATCCCGATTCTTCGCCGATGGAAATCATTTGTTTTACCATGGCCGGGAAAATATTGTCATATCTTGAGATGGCATTTGTTATGGATACCCCCTTCTTAACTTCCTCGGCGATTTCCATCAGATTTCCTTTATATACTGAATTTTTCATAACATTAGCGGTTATGCGGAATCCTTCAACGATGGATATATCCGTTTTTAAAAGGGAAGAAATAGTTCGTGAAAAAAGCGCGAGGTTAACTTTTTTTACTATCGCTGATATGACGGGTATTTTTAAAATAGCAATATCAAAAAGATATTTTCCTTTTTTTGTTCGCATTATTTTTATTATTATGATTATAGCGGCTATTGATGATATTCCGACGATTAAACCATGATTATTCACAGCATTGCTTACAGCGATAAGAATTCTTGTCGCAATAGGCAATTGAGCGTTTACTTCTGAAAAAATATCAATAATTTTTGGAATAACGACAATAATGGTGAATATGCCGATGCCTATCATCGCGCAAACAATAATTACAGGATAAATAAGCGCGTTCCTGATTTTCATAACTAACTCATGATTTTTTTTAAGCTGGATAAATAATTGGGTAAATACCTCTTCAAGCTGTCCGCTCACTTCCCCCGATTTTATCATATTAATAAACAAATCGCCGAAAATATCCTGATGTTTTGATAAAGACGATGATAATGTTTCTCCTTTTTCAAGATCGGAATGGATATAAGACAAAATGCGAGCAAATTTTTTATTGCCTGTTTGAAGCGATAAAGTGTGAATCCCCTTGGATAGCGGTATTCCAGCTTTAACCATTACTGACATATGTTTCGTAAAAAACATTTTATCGGATGCGGAAACAGAAGTTAATTTATTCAGTATCTTATTTATGAATTCATTTATAGACATAATTTTAATTTTTTATTCTGTTGCTACGCGCATAATTTCTTCAACCGTTGTAATCCCATTTTTTGCCTTTATAAATCCGTCTTCCATCATTGAAAGGACGCCTTTTTTTTGAATTATTTTATATAGATCTTCTTTAGAACAATTTTTTGTGATCGCTTCAGAAAGTTCATTGTCTATTTCCATAACTTCATAGATGCCAATTCTGCCTTTAAATCCTTCATTATTACATTGCTTGCATCCTTTTCCGCGATAAAATAATATTGATTCAAGCGCTTTATTCTTTTCCGTAATCGCGCCTTCTTTTTTTAATTTTTCCAGCAGGTTCGGAACATTTATTTGTTTTTCCAATGTCTCTATGGCTTTCTTATCAAGTTTATAGCTTTCAATGCAATTAGGGCATATTTTTCTTACAAGCCGTTGGGCGATAATTAAATTTATTGTTGACGCGATAAGGAAAGAAGGCACTCCCATTTCCGAGAATCTGGGGATAGTCGTGATAGCATCGTTGGTGTGCAAAGTAGAAAGAACGAGATGGCCTGTCATTGCGGCATGAACGGCTATGCCGGCCGTTTCGTCGTCCCTGATTTCCCCGACCATTATTATATTCGGATCTTGCCGCAGAAGCGCCCTTAATCCGTTCGCGAATGTAAATCCGATTTTTGGGTTGACTTGGCTTTGGGTTATTCCACCCATCTTATACTCAATAGGATCTTCAACCGTGGAGATATTAACTTCGGGCGTATTTAAAATATTTAATATAGTATAAAGCGTCGTTGTTTTTCCCGATCCTGTAGGTCCGGTAACCAATGTCATTCCATGCGGCTTTTTGATATTTTTTTGCACAGTTTCAAGGGCTGTGCAATGAAAGCCAAGCTGCTCAAGTTTTAATGACTGCGACTTTTCATTAAGCAAGCGCAGAACGATTTTTTCTCCATCAAAAGAAGGGAGGATGGAAACACGAAAAGAAACTTTATATTTTTCGGAATAAACTTTAAATCTTCCATCTTGCGGAAGGCGATGCTCGTCAAGTTTTAAATTAGAAAGTATTTTTATTCTCGCGATTAAGCCGAGTTGAACATTTTTAGGGAATTCCATAACTTTTTTTAGAATTCCGTCAATTCTGTACCTTACCACTACTTTTTTTTCGTCCGGTTCTATATGTATATCTGAAGCATTTTCAAATATTGCGTATTCAAGCAAGGTATCTACTATCCTGATAATAGGCAAATCTTCGGCTAATTCCGTTAAATTTCCGCTGTTTTCCTCAGTTTCATCCGTGATGTCCTTAAATTCCGCCTTCAGCCCCTTATGATATTGCTTTATTATATCTTTTATATGGGAAGGATTAGATAAAACAAGTTGGATTTTAGTATCATATCCAATCTTTTTTTGCAAAAAATTAATTATTTCAAGATTATCGGGATTCGGAGTCGCTATTTTTATAACATCTTCTTCTTTATCAAAGGCGATTGCCTCATATGTTTGGGCGAAATTTTCAGGTATAATATATAAAACATCTTTCCTTAAAGTAATTTTTTTTAAATTAATATAAGGCATCTTAAGTTCGTTCGCGATCAGTTCATATAAGAGATCCTCTGAAATAATTTTTTCCGATATTAAATAATCATACAAAGAAATTTTATTTTTTTTAATTTCTTTTATTTTATCAGAATCAATTATTTTATTTTTTTCAATAATATTTTCTAATAATTTTTCAGTAATCATAACAAATTATAAATCTTTCTCCTGCCTGCGCGGGCAAGGAAATTTATAAATATAACTTTACTCGCGAGAGAATAATTATATTATAGCATAGTATAAAAAAAAATAAAACAAGTTTTTATTTTGAAAAAATTATGCTATACTAAAAAAGCATAAAATTTTTTAGCATTGCTTATTTTTTCAGATTAACTTTATTATCTAAAAAAATATTTTTGCCGGCTATAATGTTTTTTATGAAAAATAAAAAAGAAAAAAAGAAAGACGATATTATATGGCATAGCATAAGTCCAGATTCGGCGATACGAGAATTAAAATCCAGCAAGGATGGTTTAGATAATAGCGAGGCGGAAAAACGGCTTAAGAAATATGGGAGGAATCAATTGCCGGCGGCGAAAGAAAAATCTCGCTCAGCTATTTTTTTCAGCCAGTTCGGCAATCCGCTTATTTATGTTCTTTTAATAGCCGCTGGCGCAAGCATTGTTTTAAAAGAATATTATGATGCTATTGTTATTATGATCGCAGTTGTTATAAATGCTGTTATCGGGTATTTTGAGGAAAAAAAGGCAGATGACGCCTTGAGCAAAATTAAAAATTTAATAAAACAAAATGTAAAAGTTCTTAGAAGTTATGAGAAAGAATCAAGAGAAATGGAGATAGATTCTGCTGATATTGCGCCAGGGGATATAATTTGCCTTTCAAGCGGCGACAGTGTTGCTGCGGACGGCCGTTTAATAGAGGCAAATGGGTTAAAGATAAATGAGGCAAGTTTAACAGGAGAAGCGATGCCGGTTAAAAAGAATATTGAAAAACTTAGGAAAGGCGTAAATCTTGCTGAGAGATGCAATATGTGCTATATGGGAACAAATGTTATAAACGGAAATGGAAAAGCAGTGGTCTGCGATTCCGGCATAAAAACTGAATTAGGTAAAATCGCTTCGTTGGTAAACGAAACGCCGGATGAAAAAACTCCTCTTCAAAAGCAAATAATAAAATTCAGCAAATTTTTAAGTATTATGGTTCTTATATTATGCTGTTTTATTTTAATTACCGGGCTTTTAGAGGGCATTGGTTTTTTTGAAATATTTTTAACATCTGTCGCGATCGCCGTAGCGGCTATTCCCGAGGGACTCGTTATTTCCATGACCGTAATCCTATCATTAGGAATGCAAAGAATTTTAAAAAAGAAGGCATTGGTGAAAAAATTAATAGCCGCCGAGACATTAGGCAGCGCGTCGGTTATTTGCATGGATAAGACGGGAACGTTAACCGAGAATAAGATGGTTGTTTCAAATATAATAATAGAGCATGAGGATAAGAATAAAAATAATCATGACATAGAGAAATATGGGATTAAAAATTTATTAAAAAGTTCGCCAAGTTTAATTTTAGCGTTAGAAATAAGTATGATGTGCAATGATGCTGTTGTAGAAAGTTTTGGCGATGAACTTCAAAAATGGAAATTATACGGTGATCCGACGGAAACGGCGTTATATATTGCCGCGGTGCAGGCGGGATTAAATAAAAGCAGTTTAGAAAAAGAACTTCCGAAAGTTATGGAGATCCCGTTTAATGAGGAGAGCAAGTATATGGCGACTATCCATAAGAAAGACGAACATTATATTGCGTATATTAAAGGAGCTCCTGAAGTTTTAATAAATATGGCGGCTAAAATAAAATGCGGCAATAATTTAATTGACATAACGGATGAGAAAAGAAAAGAATTAAAAAGTCAGTATGAAAATTTATCAAGCAAAGGGCTCAGAGTTTTAGCTGTCGGATATAAAAATATTTCGGAATATAATAAGGATAGCGCTTATGAAATTGCGGAAATTATACTATTAGGATTTATCGGACTTAAAGATCCTTTACGTGAAAATGCAAAAGAAACGATTGCTTCTTGCATTGCGGCGGGTATTCGCCCGATTATTATTACCGGCGATCATCGTCTTACGGCAAAAGCAATTATAGAAGAGGTTGGAATAAAAGCAGAGCCGGAAAATATTTTAGAAGGCGATAAGCTTGATAAAATGTCTGATGAGGAATTACAGAAAATAATTAAAAAAATAAGTTTATACGCAAGGGTTTCTCCCCGGCATAAGTTAAGAATAATTGACGCATGGCAGGCATTAGGAGAGACGGTAGCTATGGCGGGCGATGGAGTTAATGACGCTCCTGCCATAAAATCTGCTGATATAGGAATTTCGCTTGGTTCAGGCACCGATGTGGCGAAAGAAACAGCGGATATTATACTTATAGACGATAGTTTTGGAACCATTGTGGATATAATAGATGAGGGAAGAGTAATTTTTGATAACATTAGGAAAGTTGCTTTATATCTTTTATCAGATTGCTTTACTATAATGATTTTAATTACAGGCAGTTTAATATTAGGATTCCCGCTCCCTGTTTTGCCAGTGCAGATATTATGGATAAATTTAGTTACTGATGGTTTTCCCGGCATTGCGATGACTATGGAGCCGGGAGAAATTGAAATTAAGAAAGAGCGGCCCCGCGGAAAAAATGAGCCATTGTTGAATTCAGAAATGAAGATTTTAATTTTTTTAATAGGTATTATGACAGCATTGATTTTGCTGGGGTTATATATATGGCTATATAAGAATAATTTAAATTTGCCCTATGTGCGGACTTTAATTTTTACTTTATTAGGAATTGATTCGTTAATATATATTTTTAGCTGCCGCAGTTTAAGAAAACCGATATGGAGAATAAATTTTTTTTCCAATAAGATATTATTGATAGCTGTTTTGTTTGGAATTTTTATGCAAGCCGCGGCCATTTATTTTCTTCCCTTGCAAAGGTTATTAAGGACAGTGCCTTTAGGGTATAATGATTGGCTAATTGTTTTAGTATTTGGTATAATAAATATAATAGCTATTGAGATTGGAAAATCATTTTTTATAACTTCGGCGAATCTGCAAATTAAATACAAATCTGCAAATTTGAAATGATTATTTAAAATTTAGCTGAATTTGAGTTTCTTTATGTTAGATGATAAAATTAAACTTTATGAAAATGAAAGAATTTTATTTATTGCCAGACCTTCCTGGAAATTTTACACGTTTAAATTTTTTACTTTTTTCTCGCTTATGCTTGGCACAAGTTTTTTTTATTTTTTTCTTATTGGACAGGATTTTTATGGCATATTAATTATCATTTGCCTTGTTCTGCTAAGCTTGATATATGGGTTGCAGGGCATTGTCATATATTATTATAATGTATATATACTGACTAATTTAAGGATTATAGGAATTGAGCAAACAGGGTTATTTACAAGAACTATAATGTCCATTAAAATTAATTATGTTAATGATATAAACTTTTTAAAAGGCAAACGTTTATACATAAAATTATTGGATGAGAGCCATTTAATTATAGATAATATTGAAGATAAGGAATATTTTTATGAAACAGTTAAAAATTTAGTGGAATTGCGAAAAACAGGAAATAGGAAAATAGATTTTATTAAAAGAAAAATATGACTGTTATTTTCGCGCAATTAATATAAATATATCCGCACGCGAACTGGTTGCGCAGATACCCCCAACGGGTTCAACCGCTCGGGAGGCAACGCGGATTTAGTCTGATAAATATGGGTTTATTTAATTTAAAGAAAAGAAATATCAAAATTAAGGGAATTTTTATAGTATTAGTCGGGTTTTTATGCGTATTTTTAATTTCTTTGGCAAAGGAGGCTTACAGAAATTATAAAATAAATAAAGAAATTAAGGATTTGAGAAATAAAATTGAGGTTTTAGAAAATGAAAATATGGAATTAAGTTCGCTGGTTAATTATTTAAAAACAGATAATTTCGCAGAGAAAGAAGCGCGTTTAAAACTTGGTCTTAAAAAAGAAGGAGAAAAGGTTTTCAATATAGAAAAATTAGCAGGCGCAGATCATCCATCATTAAATATATTAAAAAGCGCGGACGAGTCAAATATTAAAAAATGGCAAAAATTATTTTTTGCAAGTCCATAAAGAATTTATCTTAACTGGAAATTATATTCCAATCAAGATTATCGGAATAATAATTCTCAGATTAAGATTATCTTTTTATATAATATGGAAAATAAAATAATTAATAACGGCGAGAATCCAAGAGAAATTGTTTTAGATTATATTGGCGAGAATGAAAAGTATGCCGCAAGTATTAATGAAGAAAAAATAAGAAAAAAATTGCAAGATAATGAAAAGGAAGAACTAAAAAGCGAGTCGATAAAAAAAAACAGAATTTAAAAATATTCGAGAAGATATTTTAAAACAAGATAAATTTTCTGCAGAAGTCAGATTTAGCGGAGAAGAAAAAAAACAGCCGTTTGAAACCGTTATTCCTAAAGAGAAAGAAAACTTAAAAGGAAAAGAAAATTTTAAAAAAAATATTTTTAAATCAGACACGGCTTTAAATAGGGCGGCTCCTAAAAGGCGTGTTAGTAAAATTAAAAAAGCTAATATCTTAAAAATATTTGTTTCGATAATTATACTTTCTTTTGTTTTTGCCGGACTGACTTTTTTAATTTATATGTATGGAGGGAAATGAAATTATGGAAAAGTCACCATGGATTGGCTATTCCTTAATTTCCCCCCTTTAGTAAAGGGGGATCTTGCCGTCGCGTAGCCGCTATTGCGAAGCACGGTAAGGGGATTTTAAAAAATTTAGTGCCATTGTGAAATGTGATGTCCATAAATGTTTGGAGCCGAAGGCGAGAGTTGAACTCGCGACCTCTGCTTTACGAAAGCATTGCTCTGCCAACTGAGCTACTTCGGCGGGGGGGCAAGAAAACAATAAAACAATAAAGCAAAAAAACAATACGGAAAGGTGAATTTTGTTTTCTTGTTTTTTTGCTGTATTGTTTTCTTGAGTGTGAGAGCGGGTAACGGGAATTGAACCCGTGCCTCAACCTTGGGAAGGTCGCGTACTGCCGTTATACTATACCCGCTGGAGATAAATTTTTAATTTCAAATTTTAAATTTTAAAACAATTTTTAATGTTTTAATTTTAAAAAAATACACAAATCTAAAAATTTGAGTCAATTATATTTATAGTATAATGAATTTATAAAAAAATGCAAATATGAATAAAAATATAAAAGATAGATTAAAGAATGGAGTGGAAATCGTATCTGGCGCGATAATACGAAAAGAAAATAAAATACTTATGGTTCGGCAGCCAAAATGGAGCAATAAATGGACATTTCCCGGCGGACATATAGAAGCAGGAGAAAGTATTTTAGAATCTGCGAAAAGAGAAGGGGAAGAAGAAACTGGTTTAAAACTTAATCCTGTAAAAATTATTTGTTTTGGCGAACTTATAAATTCAAAGGATTTTTATCGTCCCGCTCATTTTATTTATTTTGATTGCGTTTTTGATGTTCTTGGCGGAAAGCTGAAATTACAGGAAGATGAATTAAGCGAAGCAAAATGGCTTACTTCTCGCGAGGCATTGGAGCTGGACTTAGCGGAAAGTTATAAAGAATCTATAGAAAAATATATTGAATTTTTAAAAGAATAAGAATAAAAACCCTGGCAAAAGCCAGGGTCAGAAAACTCGGTAGTCCCGTGAAGGACTTTCCCACTGGGATTTGTCCCGAGCATCTAGTTTCTAAAAAAATAATATCATATATATATGTCAAGATTTAAAAAAATTAAAATAATAATAAGATTTATTTTACTTATCATTTTATGCTACTCAATATTTTATGTCTCATTAGCCGCGGATCTAGATATTTCCAACGCGGTTTTTTCAATAAAAATTGATCAAAAAACAATTGAACGAGGATATGAAATAAAAGGTTTTGGCGGCGATTTCCAGATCGCCGTTTTTCCGTTTGTCTTAAAATCGCCTGCGAGAATAGAATTAAAAAATCGGACGGAGATTGCGCGGGTTGAGGATGCTGGGAAATTTGCGGCAGCTGTAAATGAAGACATTGGTGTAAGAAGTGATATTTCCACGACCTCAGTCAGCAGTTTGTTTAATGAAAATTTATCCTCGGCAACTGATAATAGTATGGAATCTAATGGAAGCAGAGAGGCGAATCGCGTCTCTACAACAACGGTGGATATTATTGCATCTTCTACAAAAGAAATAGAAAAAAGGGCGACATTGATTGGCGAAAATCCGGACGGCTGGGAAATAGCAAGCGATATATATGAATTTGATGTAATGGATAAGAATGCTTTTGACGGAAAAAAACCGTTTATCGTGTCAATCAGATATGATGATGACGGATCGGAAAATAAGACAGAAAATAGGAAAAAAATATTTTATTATGACAGCGCCCTGAATGAGTGGATTGGGCTGCCGTCAACGATAATGTATGATGATAAATTAGTAAGAGCCGTAATCCAGCTTCCATACGCTAAACTTGCGGTATTTGAGAATAAAAACGTTCTTAGTGTCGGAGAGGCAAGCTGGTATAAGTATAAAGGATGTAATTGCGTCGCATCGCCCGATTATTCAAAGGGAACTAAGCTGAAGGTGACAAATCTTTATAATGATAAATCGGTTATCGTTGAAGTAAACGATTATGGGCCTGAAAGGGATATTTTTCCGGACAGGGTTATTGATCTTGATCTTGAAGCATTTACTAAAATCGCAAAAAAAGGAGCGGGCGTTATTAACGTAAAAGTTGAACCGGTAAATGAGATATGTTCCTATGCGTTTCAGAAAGCGCGCCATCCGTCCGCTCCCGCGCCACAAATATCCGCAAAGGCTGCTATAGTTATAGATGAGCCGACGGGAGAGGTTTTATTTGCGAAAAACGAGAAAGAGAAACGGTCAATCGCAAGTATTACGAAATTGATGACGGCGAGTGTTTTTATGGATTTAAACCCCCCCTTGCCCCCCCTTGTAAAAGGGGGGAAATTGGAGGAAAGTGCAAAAGGGGAAAATATAGAGAGTTGGAATAAAATAATTAAATACAACAAAGCCGACGATTTGGACGGCGCGAAATTATACGTAAATGACGGCGAGACGATGAAGATAAAGGATATTTTTTATTCTATGCTTGTGGGATCTGCCAATAATGCGGCAAAAACCCTCGCCAAAAATTCCGGCGTTGCATATCCTGATTTTATTGTAGAAATGAATAAAAAGGCAAAAGAGTGGCATTTGGAAAATACAGAATTTAGAGAACCGACGGGACTGGATCCAAGAAATATCAGCACGGCTTTTGATATGGCTATAATGGCAAAAAATATTTTTAAAAATTTAGAAATGTTAAAAGCTACAACATTGGAAAAATATTCATTTAGAACTCTAAATACAAATATTGCGCATACGATTTCATCCACCAATAAATTGCTTTCCGATAAGGATTTATATATTACAGGCGCAAAAACAGGGTTTCTTAATGAAGCCGGCCATTGTCTTGTGATAAAAGCAAAGAATAAAAATGACGGTAGGGAAGTGATTGGAGTGGTGCTTGGAGAAAAATCCAGCGAGGATAGATTTGAGGATATGAAGAATTTAATAAAATGGGCGCTGGAAGATTATAATTAAAAGTTAAAAGTCAAAAATTAAAAATAATTGTATTGTCCTTTATTTATTTTTATAGTATAATTTAAGCAGTATGGGAAATAACCATCAAAAAATAAAAAAACTTAATCTTGAGCGGTTATGTAAAAATCGTGTTGTTTTATTATATCTTTTCGGATCAGTTGCGCGGAGGGCTTCACACAAAGAAAGCGATGTTGATATAGCTGTTTTATTTAACAATAAGATCAGG
>JAZDMY010000040.1:0-5842 GCA_043800435.1 bacterium | reverse complement strand
CCTTTAAATAAGCCGACAATCGTTCAAAATGATTTTTATTTATAATCCGCGCGAATCCTGCGCTCTTTTTAATATCATTCCCATAAAACTTACAAATTTTATCTTTTATCGCGCTTATTATTTTTCCTTTTACATCTTTATGAACTAATAAATAATCAGGCGCCACGCACGTCTGTCCGGCATTTAAAAATTTACCCCATGTAATTCTTTTCGCCGCTTTCTCAACATCCACATCTTTATCAATAATACATGGGCTTTTTCCGCCCAATTCCAGTGCCAGCGGCGTTAAATTTTTCGCGGCTGCCTCCATTATAACTTTTCCTACTTTCGTTCCTCCGGTAAAAAATATAAAATCAAATTTTTCCGTGAGCAGTTCTCCTGTGAACGCGGCATTTCCTTGCATTACCGCAATATACTCTGGTTTAAAATATTTAGAAATCATCTCATCAATAACTTGCGCGGTGTGAGATGATATTTCAGATGGTTTTATGACAGCGCAATTTCCAGCGCCGATGGCAGCGATCAGAGGACAAATCGCCAGCGCGAATGGATAATTCCACGGTCCGATAATTAAAGTTATACCAAACGGCTCATAAATAATTTTTCCTTTTGAGAAAAAAAATGACCTCGGACCTTTTACTTTTTCAGGACACGCCCATTTTTTTATATTTTTAATCGTGTGCGAAATATGTTCAAAACACGCGCCTGTCTCAGTAATATAAGCGTCAAATTTCGGCCTGCGCAAATCATTATACACAGCATTTAAAATTTTTTCCTCATTTTCCGAAATCGCCTTCCGTAAAATCTTCAACTGTTCAATGCGAAAATCAAAATCCTTTGTTTTTCCTGTCGCAAAAAAATCTCTTTGGTTTTGTAGAATGGTTTTTATTTCCATATTATTACAACAATTTAACACGATAATCCGCCATGTATAATTTTCCCAGCTAATCCAGCCACTCTCATTCCCAGTCCATAACATTCTTTCTTCGCGCGCTCATCAAATTTATGGCACGCCGCGCCGTAATGGCCGCCGCTTGAAATAGGATCGCCGCAAACTATCATTCCATGCACTAACATAGACTGTAAAATTGACAGCACTGTTGTTTCTTTCCCGCCAGTGGGATGATATGAACTTGCAAAAGCCGCGCCGATTTTATTTTCTAATTTTCCGCGGATAGACAATGTCGCGTCTAAAATTTTTTTCACCTCAGACGCAAGAGTCCCAAAATAAACAGGACTGCCGATTATAATACCGTCAGCCCAAACTAAATCATCGTTATTTGCATTTTTAACATCCTTCAGGCGAACTTCTGCGCCATTATCTTTTGCGCCCCGTTCAATCTCTTCCGCCATTTTTTTTGTTGTTCCTCCTTTTGAATAATATATAATGATAATTTTCATATTGTTTTGCTGCTTTCTTTTTTTCTTGTTTTCTTGAGTATGTGTGGACCGTACCGGATTTGAACCGGTGACCTCTTGCATGCCATGCAAACGCGCTACCAGCTGCGCTAACGGCCCTTTTTTGTTTTGTTGTTTTTTTCTTGCCCGCCATAGCTTTAGCGAAGGCGGGTTTTATTGATTTAGGTAAGCTATAAGCCGGATTCTGTCGAGGATGATCATCTATCTGGGATTATGATTGCTCATAACCTCAAGCGAGCTACTTGTCTTCACTCCAAAAAGGAATGAATTTGCTCTTGCATCAAGCAGGGTTTACCGCGCATACGGCTCACACCGTATGGAGAACTGTAGCGCTTGCGCACACCAGTTCACTTTTCACCTTTTACCCCGCACCTTCTAAACGACAAAATCTAAAATCTGCAATCTAAAATCTTAAATAAATATTAATCATCATGCATTAGTTATATGTGAAAAAAATAACTAAATATTATCGTTTAGAAGGTGCGGGACTAGTATTGTCTCTGTGGCACTTTCCCTATCCAAGCCCTTGCGAGCCAGATGGCCGACGTTATCGGCTGCTTTTGTCCAAACTGCTAAAAAAGCAGTTTGAGATGTCCGGACTTTCCTCCCGCCTAACTAAAAAAGTTAAACGGGCGATCATCCGCTTACCTAAACCACTTATAAAATAACATATTTACGCAAAAAAGTCAAAAAAACATGATTTTTAATTTCTAATTTCTAATTTTTTAATTTCTAATTCCCCTGTCGATCGCCTCATTAACTAATTTATCCGCTTCCTGATTATATTGCCTTAAAATATGAGTATAAGAAATTTTTTTAAAACCCATCCCTAAATTCAATACTTTTGTAAAAAGCAATGCTAAATTTTTATCTTTCACTCTGTATTCCCGTCTCATCTGTTTTACCACTAATTCGCTGTCCAAAAAACAATCTACTTCTTCAGCGCCGATTTCTTTCGCTTTTTCCAATCCGGCAATCAATGCCCTGTATTCCGCCTGATTATTCGTCGCATCCCCGATGTACTCCGAAACTTTCTCCACCGTTTTATTTTCTTCATCCTTTAAAACCGCGCCAATTCCCGCAGGACCCGGATTTCCCCTCGCCCCGCCGTCAGAGTATAATTTAATTTTTTTATGCATAAAGGTATCTGCGTTTATTAGCTTTCTAATTCGCGTCTATTCGCGTTTTTCGCCATTTCCAAAAATACTTCACCCAGCTCATAATATGTATCCATGTGGTCTTATTTCTCAGTGCCAGCAATCCTTGCGCCTTATTAGACAATCGCTCGTCAAGATGGACAACTTTTGCCTCGGATAAATAATAATTTTTATATCCGGTCATTTTTATGCTTCGGCAAAAATCCGTGTCTTCAAAAAATAAAAAATATCGCTCGTCAAAAAGACCTGCTTTATCTAAAGCCACTTTTCTAATAATTAAACACGCTCCTAAAAACCAGTCAACCTCGCACGACGAATTATGATCCCATTTCGCCATTTCAAAATAATCCAATTGCTTCTTAACAAAAGAAAATTTTTCAAAAAAAGATAAACGGCGGTAAACCGGCATTAAAAAATTATGAAACTTCATGCAAGATCGTTGAATAGTTCCATTCGGATTTAAAAGCTGAGGAGCGGTAACGCCGACATCCGGGTGCGTTTCCATAAAATTATACAATTTCTCAATCGCGCCCGGCAATACTGTAATATCCGGATTTACAATTAAAATATATTTCCCTCTTGCCTCCTTTATCCCCGCGTTATTTCCTGCAGAATAACCTCTATTTTTATGCAATCCGATAAACTTTGCATCAGGGAAATTTTTTAAGATCATCTCGCCTATTCCGTCGCTTGAGGCATTGTCAACGACAATAATTTCATAATTCAATTTTAAATCAATCGCCTTGATGTTTCTCAGGCAATTCTTAACCAAACCTTTATATTTATAGTTTAAAATGATGATTGATAACTCCATCTTTTTTGGACTAATGAACACAAATTAAGAACGAATTTTTACGAATCACGAATTCGTGATTCGTGTTTATTAGTCCTAAATTCGTGCCCATTTGTTCTAAGAAAACCACCTCTCTATCTCCTCCCTGCCCACCCTTCTATTCCCCATAATCCATCTCCTCTTCTCCCTCATCACTCCCATCTTTTTCCATATGTCAAACCATGCTTTAAAAGTTGACCATTCAAATATCATTTCATAGCCGAACTTTTTTGCCTCATACCAGATAACTGCTAAATTAAGTGTATCCATATTTTTAACTAATGTCCAGATATGATTTCTCTGAGATAAATAATTTATGTATTTCGGCTTATTTTTGCGATTAAAAGCGGCTGTAAAATCATCAAGCTTATTTTTCAGCTGTCGCGCGCCTCGTTTATGATAAGCGACGGCCTCAGGCACGACAAAAATTTTCCATCCGCGCCAGCGGAGACGATACGACGTATCAACATCATCCTTATAACTCCCAAAATCAGAATCAAAGTATTCAAATTGTGCTTCTGTATTCTCCCCTAAATTTAAACTTTCCACTTTCCCAAACTTTTGACTTTTGACCCGTTCGGCAAACTCAGGGCATGCTTTTGATCCTTCGGCTCCGCTCAGGACATGCTTTTGACTTATTTTTATATCATCCAACGCTTCCATCCTAAACAATGGAACCGTCCCCGGCACTCCAAACACTTCAGTAATCTTATCATATTGTCCCTCGTCTTTCTCGCTATGTCCTTTTTCAATAAACCGATGCGATTTAAAGATTTTTAAACCCACGCTATCAATAATATTACACTCTTGCGCTAACCGCGCATAATCAATGGCGCTTCCCCTACTGATAAGTGTCCTGGGAAGGGAGAATTTTCGCGTCAATTCGCTTTCATATTCGCGCCCATTCGCGTTTAGTATATCAAAGAATAAATTATCATCCATAATTCTCATTAACTTTCCGCTTGCGCTTCCGCATTCGGGATGCTTATCCATAAACACAACCAATTTTTCCAAATATTCCGACCGTAAAATTATATCCTGGTTTAAACAACACACATATTTAATTCCCTCCCCTTTGAGGGGAGGGTTAGGGTGGGGTTTTCCATGCCCCGTACCGAAAATTAAATCAGTATTCTGAAACTCGCCTAAACAACCAATTTGGGCAGATTTAAAATTAAAAATTTGCTCATTATTTTGAAATTTAAAATTTGAAGCTTGTCCTGAGCTTGCCGAATGGATTAAAAATTTGAAGCCCCTATTATGCCCTTCCGTAAAACCCAAATTTTTCTCAAGATATACCGTTTTAAACTCAATCCCCTCACCTTCAAAAATCTTCCGCCACTCCTCAATTTTTTCCCTCGTCTTATCTTGTGAACCATTGTCAATTACCAATATCTGAAAATCACGAAAACTCTGGCATCTGACTGATTCAAAACACGGGTCTAAATACTTTTCCCCATTAAATGTAAGTAAATTTATTGATAGTTTCGGCATAATTTGCTTTGCAGTTAAAAATCTTTTATGATATAATAATTTTAGCCTTTATTAAGCATTCTGTCAAAAATCTTTAATTATAACAATAAACATACCTTGGCATATTTATTGTGATGTAGCAAAAAAACCTTTCTGGGTTAATTGAATATCCACATTTTTACTTTTCACTCATGGATTCCGCACATCCCGCAGTACTGCGGGATTGCGGAATGACACTTATTTTATGGAAAACAAAAACCTTAGACAATACCGTTATTTTGATATTATCATGGCGCTTTTTGTCGCCGTGCTTTTAATTTCAAATATAGCCTCAACTAAAATAGTTCAATTTGGATTTTTTAGCTTTGACGGCGGAACATTATTATTCCCGCTAAGTTATATTTTCGGCGATATTTTAACGGAAGTTTACGGATATAAAAAGTCAAGAAGAGTTATCTGGGTCGGTTTTTTATCAGCGGGAATAATGGCATTGACTTTGATGGCGGTAACGGCTCTTCCCGCGGCAAAAGATTGGCCGTATCAGGAGGCATTTAAAAATATTATGGGACTTACCCCGAGAATAGTAATTGCCAGCCTTATTGCTTATCTTGCCGGTGAATTTGCAAATTCTTATATTTTGGCAAAATTAAAAATTAAAACCAATGGCCGGCATCTATGGTTAAGAACAATCGGCTCAACAATCATCGGCGAGGGGCTTGATACGATTTTATTCGTCTTAATCGCGTTTTGGAAAATATTGCCTCCCGATTTATTAATCACGGTTCTTGTTTCCAATTATATTTTTAAATGTTCGCTTGAGGTTATTTTTACTCCGATAACTTATCGGACGGTAAAATTTTTAAAGGAAAAAGAGAAGGAAGATTATTACGATTACGAAACTGACTTTAATCCGTTTGCGGTTTAAATTTTGATGAACATACCATAGTATGTTCCACTATAT
>JAZDMY010000018.1:0-21730 GCA_043800435.1 bacterium | reverse complement strand
TGCCGCTCAAAAGCTCGGCTATAAAGTTGAGACAAATGTCCTTAACGGCGCGTTAGAAAAAAATATCAAAGAAGAACTTAAAAAAGCGGGATTTTCCGAAGATGGAAAGATGTATTTATATAACGGGAAGACAGGCGATAGATTTGACCAAAAATCAACGGTCGGATATATCTATATGTTAAAACTTAACCATATGGTTGAGGATAAAATCCACCAAAGATCAATAGGTCCTTACTCGCTCATAACCCAGCAGCCGTTAGGCGGAAAAGCGCAATTCGGCGGACAGAGATTTGGAGAAATGGAAGTTTGGGCGTTAGAAGCATACGGCGCGGCGCATACTCTGCAGGAAATTTTGACTATAAAATCCGACGACGTTGTCGGCAGAAGCAAGGCGTATGAAGCGATTATTAAAGGAGAGAAAATAGAAAATTTAAATATGCCTGAATCGTTTAATGTTTTAGTGCGCGAGTTAAAAGGACTTGGAATTGATGTTGAACTTATCGGCGGAAGGCAGGCTGAGGAAAAGGAAAGGATAAGGAAAGAGGAGGAGGAAACTGAGAAATTAGAAATTGATAGAAATAAATAGAAATTTGTTGAAATTAGAAATTATGAAATTAAGTTTTAGATTTTAGATGGATGTTTTTTAAATTCTCCGCCCCGGTCTCTTTTAAGGACTGTGGCGGGTACAGCGAATCGTCGCAGTCCTCTGCTGAGAGACTGCGACGGGGAGTATAAATTTTCGCCGCAGTTTTTCACAGCTTACCTCTCTGCCGCAGTCTCTTTAGGACTGCGGCGAGTGCGAGGAGACGTCGCAGTCCGTGGCACGAAAGATGCGACGGGGAGTATAATTATTTATGGAAAATTTAGTTACAACTTTTATTGTCGCGGGCGCGGTGATTAAAAAAGAGGGCAAATATTTATTAGTGCAGGAGAAAAATCCAAAATGTTATGGCTTATGGAACTGGCCGGCAGGAAAAGTGGAAGTCGGAGATTCAATTGATGAAACAGCAATTAAAGAAGCAAAGGAAGAAGTGGGATATGATGTGGAATTGATCAGAAAAATAGATATTTTTCAGGAAAGTGCAAATACTCCGCCCAAACATGCTTATGAAGCGCGTATTATCGGCGGCGAATTGAAATATCAGGAGGATGAAATATTGGACGCGAAATGGTTTTCACTGGACGAGATTTTAGCGATGAAAGATAAGTTAAGAGATGAATGGATAATCGGCGCGATTGAGATTTTAGAAAAATAACTTACTTAAAAGCCACCTCAATTATAAAATATGTCAAGCCAGATAATAAAAGTTGATAAAGAAGTAAAAGAGAATTTTGAACATACTTTTAATATTTTGGAATCCGGGCTGTATATTGTTGAAATTATCGCCAGTGCTAAAAGCTGGCGGCAGAATTTAAAAGAATGGCGGACGTTTTTTAATGATGATGATTTGGCTGTTAAAATTAATGGAATTGAATTTTTAAAACTGAATGGGAAAGGGGGATTGTTTGATGGCGAGGCGGCGTGGAATGGAAATAATTTAAAAGGTTTAAAGAAAATTGGAATTTTTGTTTTAAATTTAAAAGCAGGCGATAATAAAATTGAATTTATTGCGGATAAGCGCCCATACTTGGAAAGCATAAAAATTGAGAAAGTGTCATGCGGCTTGGAATCGCCTGACACGGGCAATGTTTCAATAGAGTATGTTCCATCTGATGAAAATAAACAGGCGCAGGACGGGAATAATCGTCAGTGGATAAATTTAGTGTTCGCTGATTTGCCGATAAAAGAAATTGCTATAACCGCAAAGGCGGAAAAGCGTGAAAAAGACAACGACGACATCAAGCTGATAATAGACGGTGAAATTCAGAAAAATAAAGATTTAGAATATTTTAAAAATTGGTATTGGGCTGGGAGTTTGGATGATGCGGCAAAGGCGGCTGACACTGAAAAATTCGGCTGGAAGGAATTTAAAAAAGAAGTTAATTTGCCAAAAGGATTGCATTATATTGAACTTTGGGCGGATAAGATGCCAGTATTAGAAAATATTAAATTGGTTTTAGAAACAAAGCAAGGATGCCCAGAGCAAGATCAGCAGAAAGGTTTATTTGGGAAAATTGCGCTATACAAAGATTTAACCGGATTAAATTATGCAAATTTTAGAAGCAGCGCCGCAAAAAATGATAATAATCTCATTGCGGAAATTAAGAATGGCGAAGAGGTGGAAATATTGGAGAAGGAGGTTAAGGGAGAATACATAAAAAATTTTTCAGATATTTGGCATAAAATAAAATACGGCGGTTTAGAAGGTTATGTTCTTTCTTCCTTTATTGAAATTAGCGGGCAAGAGCGGAATGTTATTGTTGAAAAAATTAAAGAAAAAGCCGATGAACTGGAACTGGATAAAAAATTGTTGATTGCGATTGCTTTTCAGGAATCAAAATTTAAACCATTTGCCGTTTCATATACCGGAGTGCAGGGGGTGTTTCAAATTACAAATAATGCTTTAATTGATGTGGCAAAAAAGACGGGATATGAAATTACGGATAGGTTTGATTTTAAGCAAAGCATAGAGGCGGGATTAAGATATTATAAATATGTTATTATCCCGTGTTTTGATAAAAACGATAAGCAATATTTAGAGAAGACAATCGCGGCATACAATGCAGGATATAATAAAATCCCCCATGGTAAAAATGAAAAATTAGTTTATAAAAAGTTAGATATTACAGAGGTAAAAAAAATTGAAGTGGAAAAATATGCTAAATCAATATTGAAAAATTATCAAGACAAGAATTGGATTAAAAAATTATTTATTATAATTTTAATTTTTGCTGTTTTCTCAGCATCACAATCGTTTTATTCTAATAAAATTAATTATACCCATGATGCAGTTGCAGTTGATGCGCATAACGGAAATAAACATGAGGAAAAGGGAAAAAATATAATTGAACTATATAATACCGAAAATAATATGGATGAGAATGGTTTTATTGACAAAATATTCAAAATAGAATTAGATAATAAGGAAAATACCCTAAAAATTAAAGAAAATAGAGATTTGATTGACGGGGGTATTGAAAAGGAAACTAAAATATTTTTCAATGATAAGGAATTGCTGAGCAACCAAGAAGGATTAAAAGATATATTGTTGTGGAAGGCGCATAACATTTTAATAGCGCGTTTTTGGGGAGGGCAGACGGTTTATAATTATCTTTTTGATTTGAAAAATGGCGGAGTAATAATTCCATTTGTGGGCGACGGTAAAACTGATAATTTTGCAGAAAGCGCAGGAGGAAGCTGGATTGGAGAAATTCCTATTTTTGGAGAGGTGTTTTTTCTATATTATGAGGGAATAGGACTTTGCGATGGCGCAGGAGAAATTTACCAGCTTTATGGAGATTTGGATGGCTTGAAGATGATAAAATTATGGAATATGAAAGAATCTAAAGATTGGTGCGATAATTTTAATGGGTAAAAGTAAGGTTTTAAAAAATTTAATTAATTACATTAACTAACATATTGAAAAATTATGCAAGAAACATTAAAAACATTTGATTTTGAGGGAATTAGATTGCGGCTTGCATCCCCGGACCAGATAAAAGCATGGGGGCATGGAGAAGTTTTAAAGCCGGAGACCGTAAATTATAGAACGCAAAAACCTGAAAAGGACGGACTATTTTGCGAGAAAATTTTCGGTCCGTCAAAGGACTGGGAATGTTATTGCGGAAAATACAAAAAGATAAAGTATAAAGGAATTATTTGTGATAAATGCGGAGTGGAGGTTACGAAAAGCTCGGTTCGCCGGGAAAGAATGGGCTATATCCAGCTTGCGTCCCCGGTTAGCCATATTTGGTTTTTGCGGGGAGTTCCTTCTAAAGTTGGATTAATGCTTGACTTATCTCCGATGAATTTAGAAAAGATTGTTTATTTCGCGGGTTTTATAATTACAAAGGTTGATGAAAAATTAAAGGAAGAAACGACTGAACAAATAAAAAATGAGTTCAAAAGCAAAAAGAAAGAAATAAAATCGGAATACAAGAGAAAAAGAGATGAACTTGCAAAAAAAGAGATTTCGGAAGACGAAAAAAGTAAGCAATTAGATAACTTAGACAGAGAAGAAGATTCGGCAAATAAGGATTTAGACGAACGTTTAGAGACGACATTTTCCGAAGTAAATGAGTTAAAAAAATATAAAGTTATAAGCGAGAGTTCATATCAGGATTTATCTCTTAAATACGGACACGTTTTTGAGGCAAATATAGGCGCTGAAGCGTTAAGGCAGCTTTTGGAAGAAATTGATTTAGTAAAAACAGAAGAAGAACTTGAGAAAGAATTTGACTCAGCCAAAGGAAATAAAAAAGAGAAATTGGTTAAAAGAATAAAGTTAGTAAAGAATTTTATAAAAAATGATCTAAGACCAGAGTGGATGATATTTACAATGATTCCGATAATTCCTCCCGATTTGCGCCCTATGGTCGCGCTTGACGGCGGAAGATTTGCCACATCGGATCTTAATGATTTATACAGAAGAATTATTAATAGAAATAACCGCTTAAAGCAATTAATAGAATTAAACGCGCCTGAAGTTATCTGCAGAAATGAAAAAAGAATGCTTCAGGAAGCGGTTGATGCGTTAATAGATAATTCGGCGAGGCAAGGTAAAACGGTGACCGCCTCTACCGGCCAAAAGAGAATGTTAAAGTCACTGGCCGATATGTTAAAAGGAAAACAGGGGAGATTCAGGCAGAATTTATTGGGAAAAAGAATTGACTATTCAGGACGAAGCGTTATTGTTGTCGGACCTGATTTAAAACTTCATCAATGCGGGCTGCCGAAAACGATGGCGTTAGAATTATTCAAGCCGTTTATTATCAGTAAATTAATAAAAAGCGAGGTAGTGCATAATGTGAGGAGCGCTAATCGGTACATTGACGCCGGGCATAATGAGGTCTGGGATATTTTAGAAGAAATTATTAAAGGCGCGTATGTTTTATTAAATAGAGCTCCGACTTTGCATCGTCTGGGTATTCAGGCATTCAAACCTAAATTAATTGAGGGAAAAGCAATACAAATTCATCCTATGGTTTGCAGCGCTTTTAACGCTGATTTTGACGGAGATCAGATGGCTGTGCATGTCCCTCTGACCGATGAGGCGAAAAAAGAAGCTAAAGAAATAATGCTTTCAACTAATAATTTATTAAAGCCCGCTACCGGCGACCCTGTTACTCAGCCGAACCAAGATATCGTCTGGGGGATTTTCTATATGACGGTTTTATCAAAAGACGGGAAATGGACTATCGGTAAATCTGATAATGAAAAGAGCGGGGAAAAGAATAAAAGCATAAAATATTTTGCTGATTTTGAAGACGCGATAAGCGTTTATAATTTCGGAGCGATAAAATTACAGCAAGAAATAGGCGTATATTGCGATGGCAAGTTATTACATACTACCGTCGGAAGAATATTGTTTAACGAGTTATTGCCTGAGGAATTAGGTTTTATGAATAAGACGATGGAAAAGAAAGCACTAGGCGAAATTGTAACCAAGGTTATAAATTTATGCGGAAGAGAACGGGCTGTTATATTGCTGGATGACTTAAAAGATTTTGGTTTTAAATATCTTACCACATCAGGACTTTCGTGGGGGATGGACGATGCGCCCTATGTCGCGGATAAAAATGATTTAATAAAAAATGTGGACGCGGAAGTTGAAGAAGTTCAGAATCAATATGAAATGGGTCTTTTAACTTATAATGAAAGGCATAGCCGTATTATTGAGTTATGGAGCGAGGCGAAAGATAAAATTGTTGTTATGAGCAGAAAGAAACTGGCGGAAAGTTTTGCTGAGAGACAAAATCCGATTTTTTCTATGATTGAGTCAAAAGCCAGAGGGTCATGGGGGCAATTAATTCAGATTATCGGGATGAAAGGTTTAGTTACGAACCCATCAGGAAGAATTATTGAACTTCCGGTAAAGGGAAATTTTAAAGAAGGCGTTGATGTCCTTGAATATTTTATCTCAACTCATGGAGCAAGAAAGGGTCTTTCTGACACGGCGCTTAGAACCGCAAATGCAGGGTATTTAACAAGAAGATTAGTTGATGTCGCACAGGATATGCTTATTATGGAAGATGACTGCAATGACACGGAAGGACTTTTATTAACGAAAAAAGAAAGCGAACAGATCGGCGCGCCGCTTTTTGAGAGGGTTTGGGGTAGAACGGTTTGCGAGGATATAAAGGATGCTAAGACGGGAGAGGTTATTATTAAAGCCGGGGAAATTATTGATGAGCAGAAAAAAGAAAAAATAAAGGAATTAGATCCGGAAGAAATAAAGATACGTTCGTTATTAACTTGCAAATGCGTAAAGGGCATATGTCAAAAATGCTACGGATTTGACTTAGGATATAATGAAACAGTTAAGCTGGGAACAGCTGTCGGAACAATCGCTGCTCAAAGTATCGGCGAACCGGGCACCCAGCTTACTATGAGAACCTTCCATACCGGAGGCGTGGCGGCATCTGATATTACTCAAGGTCTGCCGAGGGTAGAAGAAATTTTTGAAGTTAGAAATCCGAAACGAAAAGCATTTGTCGCCGAAGTAAGCGGCAAGGTTGCTATTGAAGAAGCAAAGAAAACGATTGAAAACCCTGAGGGAAAAGTAATATTCCAAGGCGTCCCGGGTCAAAAAATGGTTAAAATTTCTTATGACGGATTTGAGGAGGATAACTATAATTTATCAAATGACGATGAGGTAAAAGTTAAAGATGAAAGTTATGTAAAAAAAGGAGACATCTTAATAGAGACGACGAAAGATAAAAAGATTTTAGCAAAACAGGACGGCAAGGTAAAAATTACTGATGATAAGATCGCTGTTTTGAGACCTGCGAAAATGGTCAAAGAATATGTTATTCCGAAAGGGTATGTTTTATATGTTAAAAATGGCGATACGGTTGAGGCGGGCGATCAATTAAGCGAGGGGAGCTTAGATTTGCAGCAGCTTTTTAATCTAAAAGGAAAGCTTGCCACGCAGAAATATGTCATCCGAGAGATTCAACATGTTTATTCCTCGCAAGGTCAGCCGTTAAATGATAAGCATATTGAAATTATCGCAAGGCAATTATTTTCTAAGGTTTTTATTAAAGATCCGGGAGACAGCCTATGCTTATCCGGAGAGATTATGGATATTACGGAAGTTTTAAAAATAAATGACGACTTATTAAAGGATGGGAAAAAGCCATGCAAGTTTGAAAAATTATTGCTTGGAATTACGAAGGTTTCATTATCCACAAAGAGTTTCTTATCAGCCGCTTCATTCCAGGAAACATCCAGAGTTTTAATTAATGCCGCAATCAGCGGTAAAATAGATCACCTTGAAGGATTAAAGGAGAACGTAATTATCGGGCGCTTAATTCCGACTGGAACAGGGTTTAGAGGTAAATAGTATTTTATTAAGAGCGGGGTTTTTAACCTCGCTCTTTTAATTATTTTTTTGATCAGCAGTAATTTTGAGGGGAGTTCTGTTGGTTATATTAGCGCATATTTTTTTTGCGTGAAACTTTATTTATGAAAATTACTATTGATCAAGGCGCTTGTATTGAATGCGGAACATGCCATACAATCTGCCCCGCGGTTTTTGACATTAACGAAGAAGGCAAGGGTTATGTTTTAGAAAATTCGGAATTAGAAAAAAATGCCGAAGCAATTGAAAATGCTGTAAATATGTGTCCGGTGCAGGCCATTAAAATAGACTAGATTCGCCCGTTGTAAATACGCCTAATTTATGGAGGACATTGCCGCCCCTGTTTATTAGCAGTGTATTTAAAAAATTATTCTATCCTTATAACTATCATCGGACTTTCGTAGGAATGCCAGTCAATTGAGCCTTTGGCATAAAGGAGATATTCTCCTTTTTTTATATTTTTAGGATTTAATTTATATGTCCAGTAAGTATAATATCCGTAGTTATTCTCGCCATTGAAAGTATAATCAATTTCAGGAGTATCAAGATTATCCAAAATAAATATAAGCGAATCAAGGGGATTATTGCATTTAGCATTAAGCATTTTTTCTGATTTTACCAATTCATTATTTTCAATATCATTTATTTTTAATTCATATTTAAACCATCCATAATCTATATCGTTAGGTTTTTCTTCTTTTTTTTCTTCATCCCCGTTTTTTTCAGGTTCATTTACAACCTCGGAGGTTTCAGGGGGGGCTTTTTCAACTGACGTACCGGCGACTTTCCCCTGCTGTTCAACTTTAGGCGGCAGAGCGGCGAGATCGTCCTCATCTTCGGCGAGAAGATTTTTATTTATCGCATCATACAAATTAGATAAGGCTTTTACCACCCCGTTTATAATTTCATCCTTTGAACCCTGATTTTCTTGCGGCGCGGCACTTATAACTGCCGGAGTATTTTCTTTTTGCACTTCATTTTTTTGCGGTTCTTCTGTTTTTACAAGGGATTTCGGTTCTTCATTTTTTGCAGCAGGGGCGTTCGGCTCTGAAATTGCCGGCGTTTTAGCAACGGTTGCTAATTTTTCAGGTGAATATCCTGCATTATCTATTTTAATATCTTGAACAGCTAAAAAATTTCTATTTGATGATAATGCGCGCGCTTCCATTTTATAGCCGCCGTTTTCAATTTCCAAACTATTAAGGTAGTAAACCCATTCGTCGGAGTCATATTCATAATATCCATTTCCGGATTTTACGATTTCATCTTTTGAGTTTTTTATCGCAAATCCTATGTTTGATGGTTTTCCAATGAATTTTGCGGAGAGTTTTATGATGCCATTTGTTTTTGCGGATGAAGACGGATTTATTATGCTCAGCCGCTCTATTTTTTCGGATGAATTTTTGCTAAAATAAAATTTAGCAGACAGGGCGATAAAAATTATTATAAATAGGGATAGGATAGTTTTTTTCATACATTAATATTATAGCATATTTTTGATATTGATAAAAGCGGGGAAATGGAATATACTTCAATAAAGCAACAAAACAAAAAAGCAACAAAACAAAATATTGATTTATTGTTTTATTTATTTTTTGTTTTCTTGAAATATGTCTTTATCAATCGGAATTGTCGGACTTCCGAATGTCGGCAAGTCCACGCTTTTTAAAGCGATTACAAAAAAAAATGTTGAGGCCTCAAATTTCCCGTTTTGCACAATTGAGCCAAATGTGGGAATTGTGAATGTGCCTGATGAGCGGCTTGAAAAGTTAGCTGATATTTCTAAATCGGCAAAGACGGTTCCTGCAGCAGTTAAATTCGTAGATATCGCGGGACTGGTAAAAGACGCGCACAAAGGCGAGGGGTTAGGCAATAAATTTTTGGCAAATATTCGCGAAGTTGACGCAATTTGCCATATCGTGCGCGGATTTTCCGATCCGAATGTTACCCATGTATCAGGCGAAGTAAATCCGAAGTCCGATCTTGAGGTTATAAATTTGGAGCTTATATTTTCCGATATGTCCGTTGTCGCGAAACGATTGGAAAGCATAAAAAAAGAAATGAGATCTGGGCAAAATAAAGAAGCCCTGCTTATTAACGCCGTTCTTGAAAAAGTGATGAATGTCCTGGAAGAAGGACATTTGGCAACTGACGCAGAATTAAATGACGAGGAAAAATTTTTAATAAAGGAATTGAATCTTTTAACACTAAAGCCGATTTTATATGTTGTGAATGTGGATGAGTCAGAAACAAAAACGTGGAAAGAGCTGCAAGTCGGGAATTCTCCCGTGCTTTCCATTTCTGCGAAAATTGAGGCGGAACTTGCGGATTTATCGCCTGATGACGCCCAAATTTATATGAAAGAACTTGGAATTTCCCAATCTGGTTTAGATAAATTAATTGTGGCAAGTTATAAACTTTTAGGGTTCCTAACATTTTTTACTTCAGGAGAACCGGAGACGCGCGCGTGGACTGTTGTTAATGGCGCAAAAGCTCCTAAAGCCGCCGGGGCGATACATTCTGATTTTGAAGAAAAATTTATTCGCGCCGAAGTCGTCGCGTATGATGACTTTATCGCTTATAACGGATGGAACGGCGCGAAAGAAAAAGGGGTGATGCGTCTTGAGGGAAAAGATTATGTCGTTCATGATGGCGATGTGATGTTTTTTCGGCACGGATGATTATAGGTTAAAAGTATAAAGTTAAAAGTAGCAGTGAAATTAGTAATTTAACGTATAAGAATTTCAATATTTTGGCTAAGCAGAGCCTTCCCCCTTCTTTTGCAAAGGGGTCTGCCAGCGCAGGCAGGCGAAGGTTTAATTTAAAATGTGAAAAATTTCATGACGGATTATTTTAAAAAAATTTTGATTGCTTTTTTTATTTCCGCGGCTTTTTTTATACTTTTTAGTTATGCGGTTATATTCGGCATAATTCCCGAATCGTTAAAATATTCGCATATTAATCTGCGTTTTTTAATATCTTCAGGGATGGGAAATTTTGTCGCTTTTTCTGTTATAGCGATAATGGTCTCGGCGGGATGCATTATTTTTTTTGATCTGAATAAAATTATAAAGTCGTTTGCGGCGATTTTATTTTTATTTTATTTTTATTTATTAATTATTATTGACAGCCCTGCGGCATGGATCGCGCTTATTATATCATCTCTGGCAGGGTCTTATTTAAAATATATATGGCGGGAAAGTTTTAGAAAAGATGCCGCCCCTTATAAAAATAATAGCGCAGCTATTTCGGGAATCTATTTTTTTACTATATGTTTATCATTTATTTTTTTATTTATAAGCAATAGCGGTTTTACCGGCATACTTGGTTCGCGCGCGAAGGAAAGAGCATCATGGTTTAGAAAGGATTCATCAGTAAATTTAAAGTTATCGGATAATGCTAAAATTTTAAGCGGCAGTTTTAAAGATAATTGGTTTTTAGGAACGGGGCAGGCAGCGTTCATATATAGTTTTTCAAAATATACCAAAGGCATTATATCAAATATTTTTCCAAATAATATGGCTATCGGGGCATCGGAATTTAATAACGGCGCCAAATGGATTCGGTTTTATAGTTCGGGAAATCATATTTTTGATCTAATCGCAACCGGTGGAATTTTAGCTATTTTAACATATTTTGGGCTTATCGCAATTTTTTTCGTCGCGCTTATTTATGTCGCGCGGGAGGATAATTCAAAAGAAAGCGGGCGGATATATTTTATAGGATTTATTGCCGCCTCAATTATTTTTTCCCGGCTTTTTTTAGTAAATAATATAACTATTATATTTTTTGAGTGTATTTTTTTTGCTTTTCTTATGGTTGAGGCAAAAAATATTTCTCCCCGGCCATTTCCCGTTTATTCTATTTCAAAAGATGAAACAGTCCAGAGAGCGCATTTAAAATTTTTTTTCCCGTTATTCACCATAGGATATATAATAACAATTGCCTTAATTTTATTGGTTGGAGTAAAAGCATACCATTATAGAATAGCTGATAAAAAATATAAAGAATTTTTAGGAGAAGATATTGATCGCCTCTCGGCCAAAAATAAAATAGATGAAGCAGTCGCGCTTAATCCTTTTTTTGAAGGCTATACATCCGCCTCGGCTGCGTATTTGTTAGCTGATATAAAGGAAACATTAAAAAATGAGAAAGCTTTAGATAATATTAAATATGACGCGGCTAAAAGCATTGAGTTAGTGAAGAAAAATACCATAAACCATCCGTATTCGGCAGGAGCATGGGAAATACAGGGAGATGTTTATAAGGCCGTTTCGCCGTTTGTTAAAGAAGGAGCATCAGAATGGATTTTAAAAAGTTATAAGAAAGCCGAAGAATTTGAGCCGAGTAATCCCCGTTTCGCTATGGAACTCGGCAAAGCTTATTTGCTGGAAGCGACAAAAGACGGGGTTGATAATGCAGGGGTAAACAAGGCAATAGAATGTTTTAATAGAATCATAAATAGCTGCCGAGAAAAAGGACAGCTTGATTTTTTTGATGAAAAGATGGTATGCTTGGATGAGGAAGAGGCGACAGTAAATTTGGCAAAGGCATTGGAAGCAAAGGGGCAAAAATCCCATGCGATAGAAGAGTTAAATAAAATGGACAGTATTAGCAAGCCATCTTACGAGAGCGATCCGAAAGTTTTATTTGAATTGGGAAGGCTTTATTTTAATAATAATGATTTAGATAAAGCGATTGAAATTTTAGATGTAGCGCTTGAGCTTGATCCTAATTATTCAAACGCATTGTATGCTTTATCGGCTGTGTATGAAAAAAAAGGAGAAAATGAAAAGGCGGTTTTACTTTTAAAAAAAGTTTTAGAATTAAATCCTGAAAGTAAAGAGATTCAAGAGAAAATTGAAAAACTAAAATAAGATATTCTTTTTTAGTTATCCGTGATCAGTGCAAATTCGTCTATAATTAGTGCTAATCCGTTAAAAACTGATTAGAACGGATGAGAAACGGATCTATACGGATCGCGGATAAATAAGACACCTGTTATCATATGCAAAAAGAACAAATTGAACAAATCGCGAATCTTGCCAGAATAAAATTAAGCGAGAATGAAAAAGATAAATATATTAAGCAATTCTCCGACATTCTTGAATATTTTGAGCAGCTAAAAGAAGTTGATACGGAAAATATTGAACCATTAATCAACGCTAATTTATCGGTAAATAGTATGAGAGAGGACAGAGTTGAAAGCTGTGATAAATCAATAACCGATAAAATTATTGAGCAGGTTCCTGAAAAAAAAGACAGGTATGTGAAAGTAAAAAAGGTTTTGTGATCTACCGCACAGGAATTTTAATATTTTTGTGTCATTCAGCAACCCTCATCCACAGTGTAATTGATAGCAATTTATTGGTTTGTGAATTTGGGAAATAGGAATTGAGAAATTGAGTATGTATTATAAAAATAATCTCCAAAAAGATAATTATCAGAATCCTTATTATAAAAAAGAAGTTCGGATAAATAAAAATTTTGCGCTATGCGCAATATTTGCGATTGTGGCGGGATATTGGTTTTATTTGCTGTTTTATTCTCCATATTTTAAAATAGGCCGCATATCTATAAATGATTTAGAATATATAGACAAGGAAAAAGTTATAGATATAATTAATGACGGGATGGATGGTCGGAAATTTTTAATTTTTAATAAAAATAATTATTTCTTTTTTGATGTTGATTTATTAGCGGAAGATATTAAAAAAAATTTTTTAACTGATGGTGCGGAGGTAGAGATTATGGATATTAATAATTTAAACATTGTAATTAATGAGAAACCGTCAAGCATTACATGGATTACGGGAGATAAATATTATTATTTAGATATGGACGGGAATGTGAAAAGGGAGGTAGCGCCTTCTGAGGCTGAAAGGAATTATCATATTATATACGACGGCGATAATAAGGAAATAGAAAATTCGCAAATCCATCCTAAAGTTATTGATAAAAAATACATAGAGGATGCGTTAAGAATTATAAATGAAATAGAAACGGATACCGCTTTTACGATTATCTCTTTTAAATATTTTGGCGGAGTAAAACAAGAATTATACGGGAAAACAAACAAGGGTTTTGAGATTTATTTTAACTTATCCGGCGATATTGATAATCAGCTTAATAGTTTATATGTCTTATTAAAGGAAGAGGTGAATGAGGCAAATATGCCTAAAGATTACATCGATTTAAGGTTTGAGAAGAAAGTTTATGTTAAATAGCGATAGTAATTTAGTGTAATTGGTATTCAGGAAAGAAAATAAAAATATGATTAATGATAAAAAAATATTTTTTTTCGTGATAGCTGTTAGCATAATAACAGGGCTGGCTTATTTTATTATTAAAATAAGAAATATTCCGCAAAAAAAGATAATTCCTCAAAATCTTCATTATATGCCGAGAACTGGCTTAAAAGATAACTAAAAAACGAGGCAGATAACCTCGTTTTTTAACTTGTTGCTTGTTGACTTTATTCCGCGAGTTTATACTCTTTTCTATCGTCAAATTCCGCCTGTTTACCTTTATTCCATGAGTTAACCGGCCGCAGATAGCCGGAGACTCGCGAATATACTTCGCATTTTTGTCTTTGGGGAACATTGATGTTTTCTTCTTGGTTAAAAATTGTTTGCGGCATAATTTTATAAGTTAAAAGTTAAAATAAAATTAAAAGTTTAAAGTATTACGATTTTATCAACCGATTCTTAGATTTGCTGATTAATTCCTCGCATTCGCCGCAGTCCTTAAAAGAGACTGCGGCGGAGAATAACAAATTTTCCACATTTTTTTGTTTTCATGTTTTGTTGTTTTCTTGCTTTTTTGATTCATTATATCCCATCTCTTCGTCGCAGATAGGGCAGTAATAATGTTCTCCTGCGATATATCCATGCTTGGGGCAGATGCTAAATGTCGGCGTAAGCGTAAAGTAGGGAAGATGGAAATTTTCAGCGATTTTTTTTTACTAATTTTTTCGTTGCTTCTTTAGACGGCATTTTTTCGCCTATGTATCCATGAAATACAGTTCCTCCCGTGTATTTTGTCTGAATGTCATCCTGCAATTTTAATGCCTCAAACATATCATCCGTATAATTTACAGGTAAGTGGGTTGAATTCGTGTAATATGGCTCAGCATTATCTTTTCTGACCCGTTCTTCGTTAGCTACTAAAATGTCTGGAAATTTTTTCTTATCAATGCGCGCAAGGCGATAACTTGTACCCTCGCCAGGCACTGACTCTAAATTATAGAGACAGTTATTTTTTTCCTGGTATTCGGCGATTTTTTTAAGCATAAAATCCATAGTTTCCATAGCGAATTTTTTACCTTTTTCTTCGGCTATGCTTTTTCCTAATAAATTAAGGATTGCCTCGTTCATTCCGATTATGCCGATTGTGGAAAAGTGATTTTGCCAATAGTTGCCGAATCTTTTTTTAACGTCCTCTAGATAATGGCGCGCATAAGGGTAGAGTCCTTCTTCAGTGAATTTCTCAAGCATTTTTCGCTTTATTTCTAAACTTTCATGGGCTATATTCATTATTTTTCCTAAACGTTCAAGAAATTCTTTTTTACCCTTTTCAATGTCTTTGTTTTTTGAAAGATATCCAAGTCGGGGAAAATTTATCGTCACGACGCCGATAGAGCCGGTAAGGGGATTTGCTGCGAATAATCCGCCGCCCCGTTTTCTTAATTCTGTATTATCTAAACGCAATCGGCAGCACATGCTTCTCGCATCATCAGGATCCATATCCGAGTTAATAAAATTTGAAAAATATGGTATTCCGTATTTAGAAGTCATCTCAAAAACCTTATCCATAACGGGAGACGACCAGTCAAGGTTTTTAGTTATGTTATAAGTCGGTATGGGAAAAGTAAAAACCCGTCCTTTTGAATCGCCTTCCATCATTACATCGCAGAACGCATCGTTGAGCATATCCATTTCTTTTTGAAAATCTTTATATTTTTCCTTCTGTATTTTTCCTCCGATAACAACATTTTCCTCCCCCACGATTTTAGAAGGAGTTATATCCATTGTTATGTTTGTAAAAGGCGTTTGAAATCCTACCCGGGTCGGGACATTGACATTAAATAGAAATTCCTGCATGCATTGTTTTACGGCTTCATAATTTAAATTATCGTATCTGATGAATGGCGCAAGATATGTGTCAAAATTTGCAAATGCTTGGGCGCCTGCTATTTCTCCTTGCAGGGTATAAAAAAAATTAACAACTTGTCCAAGCGCGGTGCGAAGATGTTTCGGCGGCTTTGATTCTATTTTTCCCGAAACGCCGCCAAATCCTTGCGCAAATAATTCTCTTATCTCCCATCCGCAGCAATAGGGAGCCAGTATTTGCAAATCATGCATATGCAAGTCGCCTTCAAGATGGGAATTTCTTATTTCCTCAGGATAAACTTTATATAGCCAATATCGCGCTGAAACCGCTGATGAAATATGATTATTCAGCCCTTGCAAAGAGTAGGCCATATTGCTGTTTTCTTTTACCCTCCAGTCTAATTGCTGCAAATAACCATCTACGACCTCGTCGGAATTTATTAATGATTCAATATTTCTTAACTTTGCATGCTGATCGCGATAAAGTATATATGCCTTTGCGATTTTTATCCATTTTTTAGCAATCAGCATCTCTTCCACTGCGTCTTGTATCTCTTCAACAGCCGGAATTGAGCGATGGTGAAATTTACTGTTTAAAAATTTAACCACTTCATCGGAAAGATCCTCAACTTCAGTAAGTTTTTTTTCTTCTCCGACAGCGGTTATGGCTTTCACTACCGCTTCAGTTATTTTTTTCTGGTCAAATTCGGTAATTCTGCCGTCTCGTTTTCTAATATGGGTTATCACATTTTTTTCGTAAGTCATAGGGAGATCACCCCACAAATAAACAAATCTATTCGCAAATATGCTAACTTTTGTAAAAAATAGATTTATTGATATTTGTGAATTTGTGAAAGGATTTGTAGATTTGCGGATGAAATAGTTTTTAACAATAATACTATTTTACCGCCTTTTAATAAGTTTATTAAATGATTATATCACATCTCAATACCCGAAACAACCCTTTATTTAAATGAGTTTTTTTATAGATTTAATTTTTTCCACAGCTATTAATTTTAACAAATATAAAAATAAAAAAAGCAAGAAAAAATAAATTAGAAATTGGGAAATAGATAGAAATTGGCGGCAATCAGCGAAGGAATGAAGATTTATAAATTTCCGGTTTATGCGGCGCTAAACGGACGATTTTTATATGCGCTAATTCTTTATCAGCGTGTAAAAAATTTTTAAGTTTTTCGGAGATATAATGGTTTTGGTCATAGCCAAGGCAAATAATGTTCGGATGCCATTTTTTTATTACTGAATATTTATCGGAAATTCCACCTAATATAACTTCATCGGCGAGTCCGCTTTTTTTGACAATGTCCATCCTGGATATCTCATTATTTAAGGGAATATGCTTCTTTATTTCCTTAACTGTCTTATCTCGCGAGATAACCGCGATTAAATAATTTCCGTGCGATTTTGCTTGAGCTAAAAAATTTTTGTGACCCTCATGAAAAATATCAAAAGTGCCGAAAATCATTACTTTAGACATATTATAGTAATTAAATGGATGGAAATTCGTTGCTTGGAAAAGCGAAATTCGTTCGGAAATGCGAAAAGCGATTTTCGAATTTCTATTACGATTTTCCCTTTTCGCAGCAACGAGTTTCTTAATTAGTTCCCATAATTAAAATAAAAGCGGGCGAGCGCCCGCTTTTATTAAACTAAGTTTTATTTTTTCTGCGGACTTATTAGTGTCGGAATTTTCTGTCTCCTCTCTCATGTCTGTCATTAAATCTTGGTTTTCTTTCTTCCTGCGGATAGCCCGCCGGCATCTCCCGTTTTGCGCCCTCGGCGGTTGCTTTATGGGATAAATTAATCCGTCCCATGGAGTCAATTTCAAGCACCTTTACCGGAATCATATCGCCAACCTGCACAATATCAGACGGATGGTTAACTCTAAATGGCGCAAGTTCGGAAACATGGACTAATCCTTCCTGCTTCGGCAAGACCTCCACAAAAGCTCCGAAGTCCATAATTCTTGTTACCTTCCCTTGGAATTCTTCTCCTGGCTGGACTTCGCGAACGATATTTTTTATCCAATCAACAGCTTTTTTTGATGCCTCGGCATCCACGGAACATACCATAACAAGTCCGCTATCCTCAATATCAATAGTAACACCTGTCGCATCAATAATTTCATTAATGACTTTTCCGCCCGGACCGATAACTTCCCGTATCTTTTCAGGGTTAATCATAAAGGAAGTTATGCGAGGCGCAAAAGGCGATAAATCCTCTCTTGGTTTTGATATAACTTTATTCATTTCCTCTAAAATTCTGGTTCGCGCATCAGACCCCTGCTTGAATGTCTGGGTTATCATTTCGGAGGTAAGCCCTTCAGTTTTAGTATCCATCTGTATCGCGGTAATGCCGTCTTTTGTTCCTGCGATTTTAAAATCCATACCGCCGTCCCCGTCTTCAACATCTTGCAGATCAGTAATAACTCTCCATTTCCCGTCTTCATTAGTTGCAATGCCCATAGCGATGCCGGCGACTTGCGCTGAGATCGGAACGCCTGCGTCCATTAACGATAGGGAGGAGCCGCAAGTAGAGCCCATTGAGCTTGAGCCGTTGGAACTTAAAACTTCAGAAACGACTCTTATCGTATAAGGAAATTTTTCTTTATCAGCCGGAATTACAGGTATAAGCGCTTTTTCGGCAAGCGCTCCATGTCCTATTTCTCTTCGCGACGCGCCGCGCATCGGACTTGTCTCTCCTACTGAAAATGGAGGAAAGTTATAATGATGCATATATCTTTTCGTCCCTTCCAATTCCATCGTATCTAATGTTTGCTCATCGCCCGGCGCGCCTAGCGTTACGACTGAAAGCACCTGGGTTTGACCTCTTGTAAATAATCCTGATCCATGAGTTCTAGGTATTAGTCCGACCTCCATGCTAAGCGGTCTTATCTCATCTAATGCTCTTCCGTCAATACGCGCGCTTTTTTCAATAATCATACGCGATACTTCATGCTTTACCGCGTCTTCCACAAGCCCCGTCGCTTTTTTAATGACGGCAGCATCCGCCGGCTCCGGCTGGCTTAATAAATATTCTTTCAAAGCATTTTTAATTTTTTCAACCGCTTCATTTTTTTCCTGTTTTGTTTTTTTTACTTCATTATATAGATATCCGTTAACATTTTTTACGAGCCATTCATTAGTCTTTTTTAATTCTTCATTTTCTTTTATCTTTTCTTCGCTTATTTCTTTTGCTTTTTCCGCGATTTTAGGAGCGGATAATTTTATTTCATTTAATAATTCCAATAACGGCGCAAAATTATTTTGTGCGAATTTTATCGCTTCTATAAATATTTCTTCCTTCACTTGCTTTGCGCCCGCCTCAATCATAATAACTTTTTTCGTTGTTCCCGCAACCGTCAAGTCCAATGTGCTTGCTTCTAATTCCTCGGATGTCGGGTTAAATAAAAATTGTCCGTCTTTTTCCGCGACTCGCGCGCCGGCAATCGGTCCTTTCCAGTCAATTCCTGACATAGAAAGCACGGTAGATGCCGCGATTAAAGAAACGATATCAGGCGGATTTTGCTGGTCAATAGATAGAACTGTTAGAATTACTTGAATATCCTCGCGGCCTTCTTCATTGAAAAGCGGGCGGATAGAACGATCTATCATTCTCGCGGTGAGCACAGCCTCATCTGTCGGGCGGCCTTCTCGTTTTATGAAACGGCTGCCTTTAATTTTTCCGGCAGCATAAAGCCGTTCTTCGTAATCAACCATCAGCGGGAAAAAATTAATCCCGTCGCGCGGCTCTTTGCTTTTTACAACAGTCGCGAGTATTTGAGTATCACCATGTCGCACAGTGCATGAGGCAAGGGCTTGCTGGGCAAGACGGCCTGTCTCAATAATAATTTCTTTGCCGCCGTAAAGGGCTGTGTATTTTTTAATGTCCATAATTATGGATGCAACCTAAAATTAACTTTATCTGATGCATAGCATAGCCGATGCGAATATACGGATTTCATACGAACCTGTTTCATATGCATTCGTATATTGGCATCGCGTATGGATAAGATAAGTTTTTTTAGGACGCTTTCTTAAAAATCAAAAGTTAAAAATAAAAACATCACGATAAATAAATAAGCGTCATTCTAAGCGACTTCAGGAGCGAAGAATCCCGTGGTGCGAGGTATAAATTGGGTTTTAAACCGTAAGCCACGAGATCCTTCGTCGCTCGGCTTCGCTCCTCAGGATGACGCGCAATCTAAAATCAAAAATCTGCAATCTAAAATTTTCTATTCCCCTTCCTTCTTCTCCTCCTCAACTATTTCCTCCGTTTCAGGTTCTTCTTCTTTAAATAAAATTTCTTCTAAATCACGTTTTCTTTTTGTGATCTTTATTTTTAATTTTTTAACTAATTCATCAAAACCGTTTTCATCAACCCGTTCTAAGTATCTAAGCAGCCGTCTTCTCTCGCCGACTTTTTTCATAAGCCCGCGGCGGGATGAGAAATCATGTTTATGTTCTTTAAGATGTTCGGTAAGCCGAGTAATTTCTTCGGTTAAAATAGCAATTTGCACCTGCGGAGAGCCGGTATCGGTCTCATGGGTTTTAAATTTTTTAATGATTTTTTCCTTAAAGTTTTTTTCTAACACATTTTTGGCGAACATCCCAGTTAAAAATGTATAATTTTAATTATAGCAATTTAGCCAAGATGTCGCAATTAATATAAAAATTTTTAATTTGATGTGGATGAATTTGAATATTTTGCGTCATTCTGAGCCGAGGAACGAGGCGAAGAATCCCAAGGCGCGAGGAGTGAACAGCGGAATAGTTAACTAATCTCGGGATCCTTCGTCGCTCGGCTTCGCTCCTCAGGATGACGAAGCCCGTTGCATTACGAGTATTAGTTTAATTTGAAATTATCCCTGCTTTCTCCTTTTCCGCCTTCATCTTTTCATGCCGTTTTTTCGTTAAAGAATAAACTTTAACTTTTTTTCCTTCCATAAGTCCTTTTGAAATCAAAAGATTCTGAACCGTGGTCGTCGCTTGCGCGCCTTTTGAGAGCCAATGCTTAATTCTATCTTCCTTTAAAACAGCTTCTTTCGTTTGCGGATTATAATTCCCTAATATTTCCAATGATTTATCATAGGGATCTTTTTCTTTTTCGGTAATAATAAGCCGAAATGTCGGTTTATTTTTTTTGCCCATCCGTTCAAGTTTAAATGTTAACATATTAAGTGATGTTCAGGAATTTATTTTTCGCGAAATCGGCGTGAAATTCACGTAATACGATGGGATATTAGCCCCGCTGATTTACGCAGATTAAAACGCGGATTTGACGCTGATAAATAATAAATTTATAGAAATTTTAAAAAAATTGCGCCAAGCAATTTAATTTTATAATTTTTAATTTTGTAAATAATGCTGAAATTTTTAAACATTAAAAATTATTTAAAAATTACAAAATTAAGAATTAAAAATTTAAGTTTGAATAAAATCTATTTTCACGAGAATGTTTAAATATGTAAATTGTTTAATACCTCCCAGCCATTAATATAATATGAGTTTAGTATATATATCGCTTTTTGTCAATTTTTTAAGGTTTTTATAGTAATGGCGTTTAAATTAAGGAATAGTAATTTTATATATCCAATCATGAGTTCCAACAGTAAGAAATAATACTTGATTTCCATTTATAAAACGAAATATTATCCTGTATTTCCTATCAATTCTAATGCTCCAAACTTCTTTAGATCTTGGCGCTAATTTCTCAGTATGCAGTGAAGGATGGAATGGATTGCACTTGAAAATTTTTTCTTGTTTTTCGGCTTTGCATTGGATTATTAAAGGAAGTTTATTGTAACGATTTTTAAATTCATCTGTGACTATTATTTCAATCATATAAAATTATTTTCTCAAATCCTTTAAAGAGTTTATTTTTTTCACATTTCCTAATTTATAATCTTGTTCAGCTTTATGCAAGCTTTTAATAAAATCATAATTAAAAAATCCAAAATTTGCCGCAAGCCGTTCAAATTTTTCAGCATCCAGCTCTAATAAAATTTTTTTTGTTTTCTTTTTAGGTTCCTTGATATTTAGCAGTAGTGAAGCCATATTTTTTGTGTTATTCGGTAAAATTGGCAAATTTTGACTAATAGATTTATTACTATGGGGTAAAATTCGCCGATTTTGC
>JAZDMY010000006.1:0-6397 GCA_043800435.1 bacterium | reverse complement strand
TTTTCTAAATTAACTTCCACTTCTCCGAATTCATCTGTTTTAATTTTTATGTTTTTCTCGTCTTCCCTTTTTTTAACTTCTTTGCCGAACAAATTTTTTATTTTATTTTTTATCTTTTGCCAAAAATTTAATTCAGGCGCTGTTTTATTTTTTCCTATTTTTCCTGCGAATTTATTCGCCTTTTCCCTAAGATCGTTAATTTTATAAAGTCGCGCTCCGCTATTTTTTCCTTTTCCTCGCAAATTTTCCTCAACGGTTGTCCTCTCAAGATTTGTTTTTACATTTTTATTCTTTAAGCTATTCTTTAAATTATTTTCTTTATTTTTATATTTAATAATTATGTCTCCCGGGACATATTTAAAAAAATCAAAAAATTGTTCATTAATTTTTTGATCATCTTTTTTAAAATCAGTTTGTTTAAAAGAGTTATCGCTATCTAAAATCTCATCAGCCGCCGCAGAATTATTCTGGGATAAAACTTCGCCTGCCGCTAACACTTCATTTTTTCCAATTTTATTTTCCTCATCAGATGGCTGCGCAATAATATTTTCCTCTTCGAAATTATCATCTTTGCCATCATCCGCTTCTGAAATATTTTCTTCAGTTTCATCGCTTTGTGAAAAACTGACAGCATCATTCTCCTGCTCAGTATTATATTCTTCAGCCGAAGATTCTAAAATATTATTTCCATTATTCGCCTCGGCTAAAATTTCATCCGTGTTAATAAAATTCATATCGCCCGCCCTATCCATATTATCCATTGCCGCCTGATCTTGGGCGTCTATTATGTCCATTGCCTTAGACAAAGGCGCTAAATAATTAAAAACCAGATTAATTGCTAAAAAATAAACTATCGCTTTTTTTGCATAATTTTTTCTCATAAATTAAATAATTTTTAACAAATCCGCAAACTGTTATTTTTTATTTGCAGATTTGCCAGGTTTATTATAGACAATACTTCAGTTAACCATATTTTAATAACTTCGTCAATATTATGTCGTAGCCTGTCGTAGCAATATGATAATGTCATAGGACAGCCAAATAGAAATGTCATATTCCCCATTTTTTTTATATATGATATAATAAATTAAACATATATATTTATTCTTGCTCTGCAAAAGATCAAAATCCGTTGCTTGGAAAAGGGAAATTCGTTCGGAAAGACAAAATTCGCTTTTCTATTACGAATTTCTAATTTCATAGCAACGATTTTCTATCTAATGCGGATATTTAAATTACTGTACGTTAAATATATTTAGCATTTACATACTATTATGGCCCATCTTGTAGGCGGAAACAAACTAATAGATCCTGTTTTTATTTTTGATAAAGTCGGGCTTGAAGGCGGGATGAAGATAGCTGACTTCGGATGCGGAGGCGCGGGCCATTTTATAATACCCGCGGCAGAACGAATCGGCAGCGCGGGAATCGCTTACGCTGTTGATATACAAAAAATAGTGCTTGAGGGAATTGAAAATAAAGCAAAAATAAGCGGCGTAAAAAATATAAAAACTATCTGGTCAAACTTAGAAATTTATAAAGCCACTAAAATTCCGGATAACGAATTAGATATCGGACTTTTAATCAATACCTTGTTCCAGACAAAAAAACATCTTGAAATGATAAACGAATGCGTGCGGATGATAAAATCAACCGGAAAATTATTAGCTGTTGACTGGAAAAATATACCGGTGGCGTTCGGTCCCGCCCAGGAGGACAGAATTACTAAAGACGACTTAAAAAAAATAGCTCTTGAAAAAGCGGGACTTTTATTAATTGATGAATTTGATGCCGGTCATTACCATTACGGTTTAATTTTTCAGAAAAAAGCATAAATTATATAAACACATAGTTAATCCGTGTAAGATTCCTATCGACAAGTATTGCAGGTTGTCCGCGAATTTTACACAGAACTATGCGAAGCAAAAAAATTTTATGAAACTATTTATCGCAATAATTTCCTTACTTTTCGGCGTAATAATCGGTGCCGCAATAACCGCATTTTTAGTCATTAAAAAAAATCCGACGGTTAAAAATTTTTTATGTTCCGATACTGAAATAAATTCTACATCCGCTAACGCATCCTGCTTGCCCGCTTCAATCCTAAATAATATGGATTTAAAAAAATTTATTCCTCAAGAAACCGCGACTTCAGAAAACCATGCATCGGAAACCGCCGCGATTATTTCCGGCCCTGGCGGATGCAAAACAGAGGATGATTGCCTTAAATATTGTTCAAACCTTGAACATTTGCAGGAATGCATCGCTTTTGCAAAATCTCACCTTAATTCAAATCCTCAGGAATCCGCACAGAATAAATGAATAAAATAAAATTTCAATATAATATTTTGCGCAAAAAATATGGAAAGCCTGCCGGTCAATGGATGCTTTGGGGTAAACGGCCAAAAACGTTTGAGGAAAAAGAAGAAATAATAATCGGTGCGATTTTAACGCAACAGACAAACTGGAATAATGTTATGCGCGCACTTGAAAATTTTAAAAATGAAAAATGTTTATCACTCGCCCGAATTTATAAACTCGGGAAACGTGATAAAAATAAATTAAAAGAATTAATAAAACCCTCAGGATTTTATAACCAAAAAACCGAGTATCTTCTTAACCTTGTAAATTTTATAATTGAAAAATATAAAACATTGGATAATATGGAAAAAGTTCCCGCGGATATCCTGCGCGAGGAACTTTTAAAAATAAAAGGAATCGGCGAAGAAACAGCCGATTCTATTTTATTATACGCAATGGAAAAACCTGTTTTTGTTATTGACGAATATACACGCCGTTTTTGCAAAGAAAATAAGATCACGGACGTGCGATCATATTCTTATTTACAAAAATTATTTTCCGATAATCTCCCTAAAAACTATAAATTATATCAGGACTATCACGCCTTAATTGTTATTGACGGAAAAAATTCCTAACAAAATTTCTCCATTTCCTTTATATCATCAATCAAAAAATCCGGCTCCGCCGCGGCAAGAGCATCCCGATGCTGAGATCCCCAGGATATCCCTATTGTTTTTATATTCGCCGCTTTGCCAAAGCCAATATCTCCGTCCGTATCGCCTATGTAATAAGTATGATCATTCTTCAAAGAATGATCTTTTAACATCCTTAAAAATGTATCGCTTTTATCATACACCTCGCCTATGCTTTCAGTAAAAAATTCTTCTAATCCGGATGCTTTTACTTCAGGATGAAACGTTGAATTCCAATCTGAACTTACCACGAAGATTTTATGTCCCGAGCCATGTAAATTTTTTATAACATCTTCAACTCCTGCGTGAAGTCCGGGACGTCCGACTTCATGAATATATTTTTCGTAAAGCACGTCCTGCATTTCTTTTGTAACTTCGGGAAAATATTTATTCCAAAATTTCATATACGGCACGGTAAAATTTTTCTTCAGTTCTTCTTCGGAAAGCGGCTCTCCGCCGAAATCGCGGAACATCAAACTGCAGACCTCGTGAAATTTTGAAAAATTATCGCTCAACGTCCCCGACCAGTCAAATATAAATCCTTTAGGCATAACTGAATCATGAGTCATGAATTATGAATCATGGTTTTAGAACTCTTAATAAGTCCATTAATTATTTTATTAACAATGATTGATTGCTCCGCAATTTTAGCAAATACTTCCTTTTTTAAATAATTTACATCTCTTGCGATTAAAATTTGATTTTGTAATTCTGTAACCGAGCCCAGTGCGATTGAATAAAATTGAACTTTTTCTTTATATGATTGCCTGCTAAATCCCTCAGCAATGTTTGAAGTAATGGATACTGCGCATCTTCTCATTTGATTTGTTAAACCAAAAATTTCTTCTTTAGGAAATTCGTTTGTAATATTATAGATAACCAAGACTAATTTATGCCCTTCCTTCCACGCGTCTAAATCCGTAAATTTTTTAATTTTTATTTTTTCTTCCCCCATAATTCCTGATTCATACTATATATCCAAATTCTTCACGCTTTTCGCATGCGTTTGTATAAACGCCTTTCTCGGTCCTACATCCGAACCCATTAAAACATCAAAAACCTTATCCGCCGCCTCGGCATCGTCTATATTAATGCGCTTCATAACGCGTGTTTCAGGACTCATCGTCGTTTCCCATAACTGTTCAGGATTCATTTCTCCTAAACCTTTATATCTTTGAATATTAAATCCTTTAATAACGCCCTCTTTTTCGTCCTTGCCTTCTTCCCCTTCTTTGCCCGCCGTAGCTTCAGCGAAGGCGAGTTTCCCTTCTATCCCTTCTTCACCTTCTATCCCCTCTTTCCCTCTGCCAAATTCAATCTTCGCCTTCTCCAATTCTTCCTCATTATAAACGTATCTAAATTTTTTCCCGAAAGCAACTTTATATAAGGGCGGTTTTGCGATATAAATATGCCCTTTTTCTATAAGTTCTCTAAAATGGCGGTAAAAAAATGTCAAAAGAAGAGTTCTTATATGCGATCCGTCAACATCAGCATCAGTCATTAAAATTATTCTTGCATACCTCAGACGTGAAATATCAAACATCTCTCCTATATTTGTGCCTAACGCAATTATCAATGTTTTAATTTCATTATTTGCAAGCATCTTATCAAGCCGCGCCCGTTCTACATTTAAAATTTTTCCGCGCAAAGGAAGAATTGCCTGAAAATGACGATCTCTTCCTTGCTTTGCGCTTCCGCCCGCCGAATCTCCCTCCACGATATATAATTCGCATTCCTCAGGTTTTCTGCTTGAGCAATCTGCTAATTTTCCGGGTAAAGCCATACTGTCAAGCGCGCCTTTTCTTAAAACAGTGTCTCTTGCCGCTCTTGCCGCCATGCGCGCGCGGGCGGCTAAAATACATTTTCCAATAATTCCTTCCGCGTCTTTCGGATGTTCCTCAAGAAAAGAAATAAACGCGCCTGAAAATATATTATCAACTATTGATTTTACTTCAGGATTTCCAAGTTTTACCTTTGTCTGCCCTTCAAATTGCGGATCCTGAACCTTAACACTGATTATCGCAGTAAGCCCTTCGCGCATATCCTCTCCTGTTAAATTCTGATCTTTCTCCTTTAAAAATCCTTTTGCCCGCGCGTAATTATTTACTGTTCTTGTTAAAGACGCTTTAAATCCGGCTAAATGCGTGCCGCCTTCCGTGTTAAGCAAATTATTCGTAAACGCGAAAACCGTTTCATTATACTCATCAGTATATTGCAAAGCGAGTTCAACTTTCACATTATCCTGTTCTTTTTCAATATAAAAAATCTTATCATGTTTTGCCTCGCGATTATGGTTTATATGTTTAACATAAGACGCAATCCCGCCTTCAAAGTAAAATTGATATGCGGAAACGGATTGTAATGCGTCTTTGTTTTGATCAAAAATATCATCCGTTGTAGAGACGCATTGCAATGCGTCTCTACCGACAGCGGCAGTACACCTCTCATCAAAAATCGTTATCTTAATACCCTTGGTCAAATACGCCTGCTGTCTTAGATGGTCTAAAATGGTTTTAAAATTAAATTCCAATACCGAAAATATCTGAGGATCCGCTTTAAAAGTAGTAACCGTTCCATGTTTTTTTGTCGTTCCTGTTTTTTTAACTCTTGCTTTCGGCACGCCTCGTTTATATTCCTGCGTCCAGATTTCTCCATCTCTATGAACATCCGCTCTTGCCCATTCGGACAAAGCGTTTACCACGGATGCGCCGACGCCATGCAAACCGCTTGAAACTTTATAACCGCCGTCGCCGAATTTACCTCCTGCGTGGAGCACCGTCATTACGGTTTCTAAAGCGGAAACCTTTGTTTTTGAATGAATGTCCACTGGAATTCCACGCCCGTTGTCTTCTACAGAAACGCTGCCGTCAGGCAAAAGTTTTATGATTATCTCATCGCAAAAACCGGCCATCGCCTCATCAATGGAGTTATCAACAATTTCCCAGATAAGGTGGCGCAATCCTGTTTCTCCTGTGTTTCCGATATACATTCCAGGTCTTTTTCGCACAGCTTCCAATCCTTCCAGCACGGTAATCTGTTCCGCACCATATTTATTTTTTTCATTGTCATTTTTTATCGCCATATATTTTATTTAAAACAAAAATTAAGAAACAAAACATAATTGTTTCTTGTTTAATTAGTGTCTGTTGAAATAGTCGCGTCATTCTGAGCCCGAGCGCCAGGAGGGCGAAGAATCCCAGCGTTTTTCTGCTTAACCACGGAATCCTTCACTCGCTTGGGCTCGTTCAGGATGACGCTGTGGACACTATTTCAACAATAACTAATTATATTATCTTATTATATCATACCCTCAAACCATTGTCATCTTGACAGAATAGATATTTTATAGTATCCTAATTTTTCAACTCACCGGCAAAGGAGGATTTTTGTTCTTTTGCTCATTT
>JAZDMY010000121.1:0-2306 GCA_043800435.1 bacterium | reverse complement strand
AAAAATAAAATCGCAACAGATAAACTGGATCGGGCGGTCGGAGGGAGCGCTTATAAAGTTCAAAGTTCAAAGTTCAAAAGCCTGCCCTGAGCTTGCTGAAGGGTTCAAAGTTGGGGAGCTGGAAGTATTTACAACGCGACCAGATACTTTGTTCGGGTGCACATATATGGTTGTTTGTCCGGAACATGAAATAATAAAGAATTATGAATCAAGAATCATGAATTATGGAGAAGTGGCGGAATATATAAATAATGCGAGGAAAAAAAGTGATTTAGAGCGGACTGAGAATAAAGAAAAAACGGGCGTGGAAGTAAAGGGAATTTCGGCAATTAATCCTGTGAATGGCGAGGAAATTCCGATTTTTGCCGCGGATTACGTTCTCGCCGGCTATGGAACAGGCGCAATTATGGCAGTTCCCGCTCATGACGAGCGCGATTTTGAGTTTGCGAAAAAATATGATTTGGCGATTAAGGAAGTTGTCGCTCCATACTCATGCTTTGACCCAAGAAAAGATTGCGAAACAGAAAAAAGAGATGTTGTTACCGCTATTGTAAAAGATCCAAAGAATAATAAATATTTATGCTTAAATTGGAAAACAACCGCTTGGAAATCATTCCCAAGCGGAGGAATAGATAATGATGATTTAATAGAAGCCGCAAAAAGAGAGGTTAGAGAAGAAACCGGATATACGGATATTAAATTTATAAGACAGATTGGAGATTCAATATATGCGGAATTTTATAGGCCGCATAAGAATTCAAATGTTTTTTCACATTTTAAATATTTATTATTTGAATTGGAAAACGAGAATAGAATAGATGTTGAAGAGAAAGAGATAAATCAACATGAAGTAGTCTGGGTTGACGAAGATCAGATTGATTCCTATATAAATGTTTGGAATCAAAAATTAATATGGAAAAGATATAAGGATGGTGATTTTGCTCATACCGAAGAAGGCATCGCGATTAATTCGGAATTTTTAAACGGACTTAAAACAAAGGACGCGAAAGAAAAAATGATTGAATGGCTGGAAAAAAATAAAACAGGTAAAAAAGAAGTGCAATATAAATTACGTGACTGGGTTTTTTCCCGTCAAAGGTATTGGGGAGAGCCGATGCCGGTTGTGTATTGCGAACACTGTAAAGAGATAATATTAAGAAATAAAAATCAATGGGAGTTAGAAATTGAAAATTGGAAATTGATTGGAAATTGGAAATTGGAAATTGAAAATTTAGAGTTTAGTAAAGGTGAATTATTAAATCCGGGATGGGTGGCGCTTTCTGAAAATCAGCTGCCTTTAACATTGCCGGATGTGAAAAGTTATGAGCCGACGGATACGGGCGAGTCGCCATTGGCAAATGTCAAAGATTGGATTGCGACAACTTGTCCGAAATGCGGCGGCGAGGCGAGAAGAGAAACAGATACAATGCCTAACTGGGCGGGTTCAAGCTGGTATTTTTTAAGATACATTGATCCGAAAAATGATAACGCGCTTGCGGACCATGAAAAATTAAAATATTGGATGCAGGTTGATTTATATAATGGCGGAATGGAGCATACGACTCTGCATTTATTATATTCGCGATTTTGGAATAAATTTTTATACGATATCGGGGTTGTTCCATATTCCGAGCCGTATGCCCGCCGTGTCTCTCATGGAATGATACTCGCTGAAGATGGAAAAAAGATGAGTAAGTCGTTAGGAAATGTAATTAATCCCGATGATGTCGTGCGCGAATTTGGGGCTGACGCCTTGCGCGCTTATGAGATGTTTATGGGACCTTATGCGGAATCAATCCCATGGAGCACAGATGGACTTAAAGGAGTGCGAAAATTTTTAGAGAAGGTGTGGGGATTGCAGGATAGAATTAAGAATTATGAATTAAGAATTAAGAATGGAAAACAAGAAAATTATGATGTAGAGACACGATTTATCGCGTCTAAAAACGAGGGACAAGATAAAATAAAATCTTTGCTGCATAAAACAATAAAAAAAGTAACTGAAGATATTGATAATTTTAAATTTAATACCGCGATTAGCGCGATGATGATTTTAGCCAATGAAATGGAACATGAAGAAGCGATAAACGGAGATGACTATAAATTACTGATTTTAATTTTATCGCCGTTTGCGCCGCATATGTGCGAGGAGTTGTGGGAAAAACTACACACCCCTAACCCCTCTCAAGAGGGGAAAGAGGTAAACGAGCTTTTCAGTATATTTAAGCAACCATGGCCATATTATGATTCTGAATTAGTTAAGGATGAAAATGTAGAATTAGTTATTCAAATAAACGGAAAAGTCC
>JAZDMY010000082.1:0-11203 GCA_043800435.1 bacterium | reverse complement strand
GGGGTGACTATCGGGAATCGAACCCGAAATAACAGGACCACAACCTGCTGTGTTGCCACTACACCATAGTCACCATGAGCAATTTTAGATTTAAGATTTATGATTTAAGATTCACTTTCAACTTTATGAACTTTTAACTTGCTGCAGTGCGCCCGTGAGGAATCGAACCTCAGTCCAGAGCTTAGAAGGCTCTTGTTCTATCCGTTGAACTACGGGCGCAATATAAAACAAAATTGCCTAATTTTTAAATTAAGCTAACTAAAATGTATCAATAATTTACGATAATGTCAAGAAATTTTAACGCGCGTTAAAATAATCATAAACCAACTATTTCTTTGCTAAAGTTGCTGATATAACCGCCATATAGACAGCCGCGAGTCCGACTAACGAATAGATAATTCTTGATATCGCGGATAATTCGCCAAACATTGAAGCAATCAAATCAAACCTAAAGAACCCGACTAAACCCCAGTTTAACCCGCCGACAACAAGCAAAAATATGACCAACCAATCAAAGGTACTTAGTTTATTCATAATTATCACCCCCGATCTAATTTTAGATTTATGATTTTAGATTTTTTTAAAAATATACGATCTCAGCAGGAAAAAAATAAAATTCATTTGATAAGTAAGTTAAAATATTTACTAAATACTTTACAATGACTTGTCGCCAGCAATGCAATCTAAAATCTTTAATCTAAAATCTAAAATACTTACCCCCTATACATTAATTTTTTTTTCTTGTCAAATTGCTCTAATAATTTTTTTAAAAATGTGGTAAAATAAAAACACCCGCAAATCTGAAAATCCTCTCACAAATTTACAAATTGGAAAAAATGATAAAGAATAAATTTCAATTTGTATTATTCGTAAAAATTTGCGGATGATACTTTATGGAAATCTTTTCATATTCAACAAAATCAACCGTCGATATCCTAAAGGAATTTAAAGTTGACGCCGAAAAAGGACTTTCGGCGGTAAAAGTAAAAAAAAATTTGGCATCTTACGGGAAAAATATTCTCGCGAACGGGAAAGTCCGTTGGACGGATATTTTACTTCGCCAATTTAAGTCTTCATTCATCTATCTTCTGCTTTTCGCTTCTTTTTTAGCGTTTATATTTAAAGAAAGAACTGATGCCATATTAATTATGGCATTTTTAATTATAAACGCTTCATTAGGATTCTATCAGGAATTCCGTTCTGAACGGACGATCCAGCTTTTAAAAAAATATGTCGCCTCATTTGTAAAGGCGATAAGAAGCGGCAAAGAGATGGCTGTCCATTCTGAAGAAATCACGCCGGGCGATATTATAATTTTAGAAACAGGTGATAAAATACCGGCTGATGTCCGATTTATTGAAATTAATAATCTTATTATTGACGAGTCAGTTCTTACGGGAGAATCAGCGCCGGTGAAAAAAATTTGCAACGAGCTAAAAGAAAAACCAAAAGAAATTTACGGAGCGGCAAATATCGGTTTCGGAGGCACAACAATAGTTAACGGCAAAGCGAAAGCCATTGTTATCTTAACCGGAAAAAATTCAACTATCGGGAAAATAGCAGGTCTTGAAAAAGAAACTAAAAAAATAAGCGAATTTGAAAAAAGTATCGCGAAATTAAGTAATTTTGTTATCTGGCTCGTGATCGGAACTTTGCTTTTTATAATAGCGGCAAACTTTTTAATAAAAGGGGCCGCCAATTTTAATTTTTTGAAAATAGCTATTTTTTCTATTGCTTTAGCGGTGAGCGTTATTCCTGAAGCATTGCCGATAGTTACAACATTTTCTCTTTCCCGCGGCGCGGTAAAACTCATAAAACAAAAGGTCATCGTAAAACGGCTTTCTGCGATTGAGGACTTAGGCAGTATGGAAATTTTATGCACTGATAAAACAGGGACGCTTACAGAAAATAATTTGACCGTGGAAAATATTTATTCGCAATCAGAAAAAGAAACATTATTATACGCTAACCTCGCCTGCTCTTCAGTGCAAAAAAATAAACTTGAACCATTTGATATCGCGTTATGGAAAAAATTTCCAAAAGACGAGAATAAAATATTCAGCCGCTATGAAAGAATAACGGATATTCCGTTTAATCCCGAACGGCGGCGAAACACGGTAATTATAAAAAATGGAAATAATTACGAAATTGTCTTGCGAGGAGCTCCTGAAGTTATAATTGATTTATGTTCCCATCTTACTTTGTCGGAGAAAAAATCTATTGCCCGATGGACTGAGGCGCAAAGTATAAACGGCCGCCGCGTTTTAGCAGTTGCAAAAAAAGAAATAGCGCGCCCAAAAAAAGATTTTTGCTATTTTGAAAAATATGAAAATAATTTAAAATTTTTAGGAGTTATCTCTTTTATAGATCCGATAAAACCATGCGCATTTGAAGCAGTGGCGCAGGCAAAGGACTTGGGCGTAAAAATAGTTATAATAACCGGCGATAATAAGGAGGTCGCGGGAGCCGTCGGACGGGAAATAGGTTTAATAGATGATATAAAAAAAGTAATAACCGCGCGCGAGCTTGAAAATCTCCCATTATCCTCCCGGCTTGATGCGATTGAAAACTATAATGTTTTCGCAAGAGTCGCCCCTGAGCAAAAATATAAAATAGTGGAGATGCTCCAGAAAAAATACGAAGTTGGATTCTTAGGCGAAGGGATTAATGATGTTCCCGCCTTGCGCGCAGCCGGAATTTCTTTAGTGGTGCAAGGCGCTTCTGACATCGCGCGTGAAGCGGCGGATATTATTCTTCTTAAAAAAAATTTAAAAGTAATTTTAGACGGCATTAAAGAAGGCCGAGAGGTCTTTACAAACACGACTAATTATATAAAAGCGACCTTAGCCTCAAACTTTGGAAATTTTTACGCGGTAGCGATCGCTTCGCTCTTAGTTAACTATTTGCCGATGCTTCCAATCCAAATTTTATTTTTAAATTTATTATCCGATTTCCCGATGATTGCTATTGCGGCCGACAAGGTTGATAAAACAGAAGTAAGCAAACCGAAAAAATATGACATAAAAGATATAATTCTAATAGCGACCGTTTTGGGCATAGTAAGCACCTTATTTGACTTTATATTCTTTGCGCTTTTCTATAAAATCTCCCCTGAAGTTTTACAGACGAATTGGTTTATCGGAAGCATCCTAACAGAACTTATACTTATATTCTCTATCCGTTCTAAAAAACTATTTACGCGCGCGCCAAAGCCTTCTCAAATTCTTCTATGGCTGACGCTTATGGCCGGCGCCGCGGCTATAATTATTCCGTTTACATCCTTCGGGCAGCAAGCGCTCCATCTTATCCGTCCATCTTTCTATTATTTAATAATAATTCTAACTCTCACCCTCCTTTATCTAATCTGCACCGAAATAAGCAAACTGGCTTATTATAAATTTTTTAATAATAAACATTAAATTTAAAAATACATTTCATTGCATCGAACAATAATTTTTCACATTACCACCTTTAGCCGGCTTTGTAAAGATCGCGCATATTGAATTATCCTCCATAATGTATTATCCTTAGGGTATGCGAAAGAATCTAAAAAATTCAATATTTTTTTTAATCGCGATTTTTTTATTAAACGGGGGATTTTTCTCGTTTTACAATCAAAAAATGGGACTGCAGCTGTCTGTAATGTCTGTTCTTTTTATATTGCTTTTTACAGTTAACTATTTTTTATTGCTCCATATTTTAAAAAATTCAATATTAAGGGCTTTATTTATATTTTCAGCATTCATTTTCTTATGGTTCTACACGCTCATAAATTTTGCGTACTACAAAATTTTTAATTCATTCTGGCGAATTAATTTAGCCCAACTCCGTGAAATAAATAAACCGCTTATCGCTTTATTGTCCGGATACAGCTATATAATCCCGCCGCAGCTCTGGATAGCGGCTTCTTTATTTTCAATAATTTCCATAATTTTCACGTTTTTATATTTGAAAAAAAATAATCCCCCAGTCATTCGGGAAACATCGCTTGATTTTTTATCTGCCAGCGCTTACGCCCCGAAAAAAATTTCCGCACTGATCTTTATAATATTTTTTATCGTATTAAATGTAATCTTCTCCCGCGCCCAAGCATACAGGAACGTTTCCGCTCTCTCTCGCTCTGAATATTATTCAAACCTCGGAGTTTACGGATATTTATTTAACCATGCGGGTGAATATGGAAAACTAACTTTCAAAAATTTTCTCGCGGGGAAAAAAGACGAACCGAGCATCCAAAGCGATATGGACATCGTGAAAGAAAACCTGATGGAACTTGCCCAGTTGAACAGCGCCGAGGCGAAACAAATCCCGATTGCATCATTAAATACTCCGCATATCATAATTTATCAAATGGAATCAGTTGACAAATGGGCGCTAAAGCAAAACCCTTCCCCGATGCCTTTTTTGCAAAAGCTATTGGATGAAAATATTTCAACTGAGCATTTTTTCTCAAACTCATGCACGACGATAAACGCGGAATTTTCTTCCGTCTGCAGTTTTTATCCGGAATCGTCCGGCCCGATAAGCGACCTTTTCGCCGGAAATAATTATTATTGCTTGCCAACCATTTTAAAAGAAAGGTACGGCTATGCAACATCCCTGTATCACGCAAATTCCGGCTCGTTTTGGAATAGAGAAACGCTCGCGCCAAAATGGGGATATAATAAAACATATTTCAGCCCTTATTTTAAAGTCCGCGAAACAGACGGCAATATTTTAGCCGATATGGTCTCGCACATTAAAAATTCCGACCGCCCGACATTTAATTATATTATCGGATTTACATCTCACTGCCCCCACAATCAGGACTTCATCAACTTTAACCGGAATGAAAATAATATTGAAATTGCGCCTTACCCTAATGAATTAAATAAAGAGATCCTGCCTGCCCAGGATGAGGAAACGATTAGGAATTATCTCGGATTCTTAACGGAAATTGACAATGGCATAAAAAATTTATTTTCGGAACTTGAAAAAAACGGCCTGATGAAAAATACTATCGTTATTCTTTACGGCGACCATCGCTATTATTCATTTAACACATCCGATAAAACCGCTGATTTCTATAATTATAACGAGGTGCCATTCGTCATGTATGTTCCGAATCGCGCGAAAGGAAAAATAAAATATATCGCAAGCCAGATAGACATCGCGCCAACCATATTAAATATTTTAGAAGGCGAGAATTTCTCGCCGCCGGAAAATTTTATCGGGAAAAGCGTATTCTCAAAAACCCATCCCGAAAGCGCCATTAGCAAATGCCTTGGCGAAACATTATATGTTGATAAGAATATAATTTTAAAAAATGATATGCTTATAGGCATAGACCAGCCAATCGCATACCTTGATGAATACGCCGAGGAAAAACTTAAAAATTACGAAGGATGTTTATCAAAAATCATAGAAGAAAGCGATAAAATTATTACCGAAAATATTTTATGCGGCGGCGAGGATGAGAATGAAAAACAGCTTTTAAATTTTGAGCAGGAAACCGACTCGGATAAAGACGGATTATCGGATTTAAGGGAAAAAACGCTCGGCACGGATCGGCTAAATCCCGATACGGACGGCGATGGATTCATAGATGGCGTTGAGGTAATAAACGGATTTAATCCATTCGGAAAAGGTCTCGGCATCCTAAAAAGAATTCCGCGCGGGCATGACACCGATAACGACGGGTTGCCTGATGAGGAAGAAATAAAATTCGGCACGGATATAAATAATCCGGATACCGACGGCGACGGATACCTTGACGGCGGAGAAGTTATACGCGGATATAATCCGATGGGGGAAGGGGGACTTTGAAAATTTTAAATTTTAAATTTTAAATTTAAAATTATTTTCCTATGGATTCCAAAGATGAAATAAAATCAAGATTAGATATCGTGGATTTACTTTCAGGTTATATACGGCTCACCCCTGCGGGTACATCAAACTTTAAGGCGCTTTGTCCTTTTCATAATGAAAAGTCGCCTTCTTTTATGGTTTCACGCGAACGGCAAATTTGGAAATGTTTCGGATGCGGAAAAGGCGGCGATATTTTTTCATTTGTTATGGAAATGGAAGGGGTTGAATTTAAAGAAGCGCTTAGAATTCTCGCAGGAAAAGCGGGAATTCAGTTAAAAAAGCAAGATCCGAAAATACAGGGGCAAAAAAATAGAACAATGGATTGCATTGACGCTGCGTCGCGGTTTTTTTACCAAGTATTGCTTAACGCGCCGCAAGCCCAACATGCAAGAGATTATTTAAAAAATCGTGGAATTGCCGATGAGACCATAGATAGTTTTAAAATCGGCTACGCGCCTAATTCTTGGGATTTATTATATAATGCCCTGCGAAAAAAAGAATTTTTTGAGCGGGAAATTGAAGATGCCGGACTTATTATAAAAAGGCAGCAAGGACAAGGTTATTATGACAGATTTAGAAATAGAGTTATGTTTCCGATTATGGACATAAACGGAAATGTAATTGCTTTTTCAGGACGGATTTTGGATTTACACACCCCTAACCCCTCTCAAGAGGAGCCTAATGTTGATCCCGCGAGTTCAGTAAGCGGCAGCACGCCGCCGGCAAAATACATAAATTCCCCGCAAACGATTCTATTTGATAAAAGTAAAATTATCTACGGGATGGACAAAGCGAAACAGGAAATAAGAAAAAATAATTTAGCAATAGTTGTTGAAGGCCAGATGGATGTAATATCTTCCCATCAGGCAGGAATTAAAAATGTTATTGCATCCTCAGGAACAGCACTTACCTTAGAACACGTAAAACTCATAAAGCGCTACACGAATAATATCGCGCTTTGTTTTGATAATGACGCGGCGGGAAAAAATGCGGCGTTGCGCGCGGTTGATGCCGCACTTGCATATGAAATGAATATAAAAATTATAAAGTTGATTGATGCTAAAGATCCCGATGAGTGCGTCCGGAAAAATCCTAACGATTGGATTGCCGCAATAAAAAATGCTCCCCTATTTTTAGAATATTATTTCAATGAAGTATTTTCCGCCTCAGATCTCAGAAAAGTTGAGGATAAAAAAAATGCCGCAAAAAAGTTATTGCCGCTAATCGCAAAAATTTCAGATAAGGTTGAACAGACGCATTATATCCAAAAATTAGCGAATAATTTAAATATTCCCGATTCAATATTAAGAGAAACATTGCAAAAAGCGCAAAAGCCATTGCCTAAAATAGGCGCTGGGGCAAAATCATATCCGCTTACCGCGCCAAAGGATAAACATTTACAAATAGCGGAAAGAATAATTGCTTTTTCGCTTATTTATTTTGAAAATTTTCCTTATGTTATAGAAAAATTATTGCCTGAATTTATTGAAAATGATCGCTTAAATCGCCTTTACAAAAGTTTAATTATCTATTATACTGAAAATCAAGGAAAACTTAGAACAGATCCTAAGTTTAATTTTGCACAATTTAAAAAATGGATTGGAAATTCGGCTGAAATTGAGGATTATTTAAGTGATATTTGGCTTTATGGAGAAAAAGAGGCAGCGGAGTACGAAGAAAGCGGCGAGGATATAAATCCGCAGAGGATAAAATTTGACTTAGAAAATTTAATATCGCGGCTAAAAGAAGCATATAATAAAAAAATAATTAACGGCTTGCAAATAAAAATCCAAAAAGCTGAAGAAGAAAATGATATTGAAAAAATAACAGAGCTAACAAAAGAAGTTAAAAGAATGATGGAGAAACTTTAAATTAATTATATGAAAAAAATTAACATAAAAAAAACAGGCGCGAAAAAGCAAATCGTAAAAAAGCAACCGAAAAAAAATATAATATCTAAAATAGTTAAAAAGAAAAAACCGGCTAAACCAACGGAGAAAATAAAGCGAATCGCGCAAAGAAAACCATTAAAAATTAGACCAGAAAAGATTGCGAAGCCAAAGGCGCCTATAATAAAGGCGGGGGAAATACCTGCAAATCCTGATGATAAAACGATAAAAGACATAATTAGAAAAGGCCGCAGCCGCGGATTTATAACCGATTACGAGATAATGCAATTATTTCCTTATCTTGAATATTATATAGATGTTTATAATGATTTTTTAGACGAAATGGAAGACAACGGAATTCAGCTAATTGAAAAAAAAGGCGGATTTTTAGGGGAAACATTTAAAACAACGGGAGAGCCGAAATATAAAAATGAAAAAGAAAAAAAGAGAAAAGAAACGGAAAAAAAGAAAAAGGCGGAAATCGTTAAACTCGAAAATATAGCACTCGGCGACCTTTCAGCAGACTCAATCCAGATGTACTTGCGCGAAATAGGAAAAGTTCCGCTTTTAACCAGCGAGGAAGAAATTTCACTTGCGAAAAGAAAAGAACGGGGGGAAGAAGAGGCAAAAAGGCGGCTTATTGAGGCAAACCTTCGTTTAGTTGTATCTATCGCTAAAAAATTCACCGGTAAAAGTTTAACGCTTCTGGATTTAATCCAGGAAGGGAATATCGGGCTTTTCCGCGCGGTTGAAAAATTTGAATATAAAAAGGGATATAAGTTTTCAACATACGCGACATGGTGGATTCGCCAGGCAATTACCCGCGCGCTCGCGGACCAGTCAAGAACAATCCGCATTCCTGTCCATATGGTTGAAACAATAAATAAATTCCAGCAAATTGAAAGGCAATTAATCCAAGATCTTGGACGCGAGCCGTTAGCCGAAGAAATTGCCGCGGAAATGGGAGAAGATATTGATAAAGTCCGCCACATCATTAAAATATCGCAAGACACGATTTCCTTAGAAACGACAATGGGGGAGGATGATGAGGACAGCACCTTGGAGGACTTTATTGAAGATGTAAAAACAATGACACCTGATAAGGCAGCCGCTCTTGAGTTATTAAAAGATTATGTTAAAGAAGTAATTACCCGTCTTTCGCCGCGCGAGCAAAAAATCTTAGAATTGCGCTTCGGCCTAAAAGACGGCGTTTCGCATACTCTGGAAGAAGTCGGAAAAGAATTTAATGTTACCCGCGAACGCATCCGCCAGATAGAAGCAAAGGCCCTTGAAAAAATCCGAAAACAGGACGGAATTAAGAAGTTGAAAGATTATTAAAAAATTTTAAATTTTTGATTTAAGATTTTAGATTATTTTTTTTAAAAAAGCGGTTCTACCGAAATTCATTTTGGGTCGGGGTCATTTAATGTCCTAATACACTATTCCTTACCTGCCTGTGAATAAATAGTGTGTAATTTCCCCCTTTAGGAAAAGGGGGCGAGGGGGATTTTTAATATTATGTTCCCCTCTTGAGAGGGGCTGGGGTGTGTAAGCTGGGGTGTGTAAGATTGACAAAATTAATTTTAAATATTAAAGTAATTATATCATACCGAATAGGTATGTCTTTGTTTACAATTAAAGCTTTTTCATCCGTGTTTATCTGTTTCAAATCCGTGTAAATCTGTTTAAACCCGCTGATATTCTAATTTTACCATTTTAGCAGCGCGGATAAGGATATCGTAAAACTTTTAATCAATTTTCCGGGGTAGCGCAGTGGTAGCGCAGTTGACTGTTAATCAATTGGTCGTGGGTTCGAATCCCACCCCCGGAGCATTTGTGAACATCTACTCGCTAAAAGCACCGTATCAAACGGTGTTTTTAAGTTAAATAAAAGCTTTTTGCCCTTTAATTCAAGGTTCTGAAGTATGAAATTTAAAAGTTGCCTTTTTTCATCCACTTCAGAACTTTCAAAAATCTCATAAGCTCTTTCGCACATTCGCATTTGAATCCGAACAGTGATATAATAAATTAATAATTTTTTATAGAAAGCCATGGCGGGTAAGGTGTGGGATCCCAATTCTTTTTATAAAAAATGTACATTTTAATGCACATTTCATTACGCAAAATTTAATATTGCGGTTTTTATAAAAAGTAGTATATTAAAAATGTCAGTAAAAATTAGCCCTGCTTTCCTTCTTTATCCCAGAGGGCAGCCGGGCGGAGAAAAAAATATGACTTTAGAACACAACTCAAAACACAAGAACATCCTACTTATAATTTTCGGACTTCTAATTTTAGCCGGAATTATATATTTTACATGGCATAAAAAAGCGAATGCGCCTGAACAGGTTTTTTGCACCCATGACGTTAAACTTTGTCCTGACGGATCTTATGTCGGAAGAATCCCGCCTGATTGCGAGTTTGCCGAATGTCTAACGCAGTAAATTGTTAATTATTATCCGACAATTTTTTTTATTCACATGCGACTGAATAAATCTAAAAAACCAAAAATCGCCTAATTAAAGACAATTTTTATATTTTCTTGACAAAATAATTTATTTGATATATACTTGAGTTATTAAATAATTATCAAGTATATTTTATGCACGAAATTAATCCATCGGTAAAATTTTTCCTGAATTTGGGAAAAACGCAGACGATTTTAACCCATCGTTTTGACAGAGGTCTAAACGGCCTCGGGTTTAGTGAATTTTTAATACTCTTCCATTTAGATCAGGCCGAAAATAAAAAAATGCGCCGGGTTGATTTAGCGGAAAAAATCGGGATGACCGCGTCCGGCATAACGCGGATGCTATTGCCGATGGAAAAAATCGGTCTTGTAAAAAGCGGTCCGGCAGAAACCGACGCGCGCGTCCGGTTTGTTATGATAGCAAACGGCGGTAAGAAAAAACTTGACGAAGCTGTTGAACGGATTGAAATTTTAGCCGAGGAAATTATCCCCGCTAATAAAATAAAAGAAATAGAAAATTTCTCTGACCTGCTTTTAGAAATAGGCGGGCGGGCATTGATGAGTTAATATTTTAAATGTGTATGTTTAACGGCTTAGCGGCATTGATTATTGACTTAGCATTTAGTTTTGCTCTGGCTTATGCCTTCCTGTTTACATATCGGAAAATAAGGAAACACTGAATGAACTGGGCGGAAATGTTATTTTTTTCTAACATTATAAATAGTTAGGCTTGCCTTAAATATCGATAGGGTTTTAAAGACATCTGTGGATGATTTATTTTCTTTGTGATGAAAACTTCGCAACCCATCTTTTTAAAAATATAATTTTTTGTTATAATGGATATAGAAAAAAATTTTATATGAAAAATAAAGAACCGCAAAAAAATAATTCAAAAAGCTGGCATCAGAAACATCGCGAGAGTTTGACTTTGGGCCAGCGCGTAGCGGATAAACTGGCCGCGCGCATGGGTTCGTGGGGATTTATTCTTATCCAGAGC
>JAZDMY010000062.1:0-5424 GCA_043800435.1 bacterium | reverse complement strand
AGGGTGCCGTCCTTTTCCCAGTTTCTTAAAGTGTCTTGGTGTATGCTAAAAATCTCTGCTACCTGACCGATAGAGAGTAACTCCGGCATTCCTTTTAGTTTTTCTTGTATGTCTTTTCGCATATTATTGTTTAATTAAATTCTACCACGCTTTAAATACGGAGTCAACTTTTCATAGGTTTTCATAGGTTTAGACAATTTAAAAACTCCATTTTTAGACGGAGTTTAAAATAAATGCAGTTTGTAGTAAAATAAAAAAATTAACACTTTTTAAGGGAGGCGGAAAGAGTGGGATTTGAACCCACGAGGATATTTCTACCCTACGGCTTTTCGAGAGCCGCGCCTTCAACCACTCGGCCATCTTTCCAAATTATAAAATATGATTTATAATACTTATAATGTTTATTCAAATATCAATCCTATTGATTATAACCGCCTTTGCCATAACTGTGTGCATGGCATTTTCTTCATTGGCGCCATGGGTTCCCTGCTGGAGCAAAGACTTAAAAAGAATTTTTAAAATCGCGTCTCTTCGGCCGGGAGAAATATTTTATGATCTCGGATGCGGCAACGGAAAAACGGTTATATACGCCAATAAAAATTTTAAAGCAACCGCAATCGGCATAGAACTTGCTCTGCCTCTTTTCCTAATCTGTAAAATCCGCCAATTATTTAACCGCGATAAAAACATAATTTTTAAATGGAAAAATCTTTTTCAAGAAGACTTATCGAAAGCGGATGTTATATATTTCTTTGGTATGCCGAATTCCATAAAAAATAAACTTAAAACAAAAATAGAAAAAGAAGCGAAATCCGGGGCTAGAATAATATCCTATACTTTTCCTGTTCATGGATGGATGCCTGAATTAATCGATAAACCGGACAAAAAAGATCTGGCAATATACCTGTACAAAATAAAATAATTTGCCATTAAAAACTTAAAGCGTCAAAATTTAATCGCGTAATTTATGGTAAATTATCCAGATGCCTGAAACTAACCTTTTGCAAAGGCAAAGAAATCATATTCTTTCCTACCAGTGTTATATCATTTTCGCGCAACCCGCGCTCTACCATAAAATCAATCAGCGTTTCCAATAACCCGTATACATTCGGGCTTAATGTAAACTCAAACCCGAATCCTAATTGTTTCATCTTTATTAAAACATTATCCGCGTATTTTAATTCCACTTCTTTTAAATCGAAAATATGCCCGTTACTGTCAAATCGCCCTTGAGCTCCAAAAATTTTATCCGCTGCTCCTTCAGAAACCAAATGTTCATATAATTCCGCAGGATATGAAGAAAGTATTAAAATCTCCATTATTTCTTTAAGTTCTCGCAATCGCGCATAAACATTTTTATTAAAATAAAACTCATTATATTTGCCGCAATAGGCGAGTAGTTCATCCTTAGAAAGACCGAATAGGGCTAATTTATAAATTTCGCGCAAAAGCGACGGATTCTTTTCTTTTTCATTTTTATAGCGGCTGTCCAATTCCATAAACTCAGCGGTTGCTCCGCGTTCACGAGAAAGCCATTCATAAAAATCAGGAACTCTTTCTTCCAAAGTGTCTTCAAAAAATATTCTATTTGAATGAATGACTAATGATTGCATATAAATTTATATAATTTTCTTACTTTTTCGAAGATAAAATCTCCACCGCTTTATCCATCTGCGGATCTTTATCATTATTATAATCCTCATCTGTCATTTTAATTTCAATATCCGGCTCCACTCCTTTCTCATTTATGCAAGTTCCGTTAGGCGTGAGCCATTTCGCTACGGTAAGCTTTAAAGACGAACCATCCTCAAAATTTTCCAAACTCTGCACCGAGCCCTTGCCAAAAGTTTTCTCTCCGACTAAAACGGCTTTTCCATGATCTTTTAACGCGCCTGCCACAATTTCCGAACCTGACGCGCTTTCGCCATTAATTAACACTACCGTCTTAATATCGCCTAAACACGCTTTGCCAACCGCATTATGTTCCTTTTTATCCGTATCGGAATATTTTTCCGTTACGATAATTCCATCCTCAACCCAAACGCTTGCCATTTTAACCGCGGCATCTAAAAACCCGCCCGGATTTCCCCGTAAATCTAAGATTATGCCCTTCGGATTTTTCTTTAGAACTTCATTTACCGCCTGGCTGAATTTTTCCTCGGTGTCGGTATTATAATGAAGAACTTTTATGTATGCCATATCATTATCCTTTATTTCCCATCGGACACTGTCATATTTTATGGCGTCTCTTGTAATTTTAATTTCTTTCGGTCCTTTTGAACTATCCCTCATTACCGTTAACGTAACTTCCGTTCCCTTTTTTCCCCTGATTTTATTTACCGCCTCGTCTAAAAACATCCCCGCCGTATCTGCTCCATCAATCGCATAAATCTTATCCCCCGCCTTTAATCCCGATTTTTCCGCCGGCGTTCCCGGTAAAGGAGAAATAACAGTAAGCCGATCCTTTTTAATGCCAATCTCCGCGCCGATACCTTCAAATTCACCTGACAATTCATCAGAAAATTCTTTTGATATTTCCGGCTTTAAAAATACAGAATACGGATCCTTTAGGGAAGCGACCATCCCCTCCAACGCGCCATAAAATAAATCTTTATCGCTTATATTTTTTTCAACATATTCATTTTTTACAGTACTCCAAACTTGCCAAAACAAATCGAAATTGACATCTTTGTCTATTTGGACCGGCGGCTTTTTATCCCTTATTACCAGCTTGGTCGTAGAGCTCGTTTGGCTGTCCGGCATAAATAAAATCTCTTTAGTTGTTCCTGTATGATAGCCGATATATCCGCTTATTAAAACCATAAAGACCGCCAGCGCGATATTTATAAATTTTTGTTTTTTATTCATATATGTAAAACTAATTTTCACGAATTTAGGACGAATTAACACTAATCACGAATTTGATTTGTGTTAATTCGTTCACAATTTGTGTTAATTCGTCCTTCTATATTATTCCTTTAATATTTTTCACATCCGCCCATCTGAAGACCGGCCCGTCTTTACAGATATACTTAGACCCGACGGCGCAATGCTGGCATAATCCGATGCCGCAATGTATCCGCCGTTCCAAAGACATATAAATATCCTCGTCTTTAAAATTAAATTTTCTTAACTCTTCAAGAATAAATTTAAACATTACCGGCGGTCCGCATAAAATCGCTAAAGGATTCTCGATAATTTTAACATCTTTAAATAATGTTGTAATAAGCCCCGCATGCCCCGCCCATCCTTTTTCCGCCTTATCTAAAGTTACGTGCATATCGATATATTTTTTCCATTCCTTATACTCGCTTTTAAAAATCATATCCTTTTGGCTCTTCACCCCGTAAAAAAGCTGAACGCGCTGTTTTTCTTTTTTATGCTCGCCAGTCGTAGAGACGCATCGCAATGCGTCTCTACATATAGACATCTCATTTTCCGTTACTGCACCCTTTTTTTTCATTCGCGCAGATTCGTTTTCCTTTTCGCGCAAATTCGCGTATCTCTGTATCAACGGCCTTAACGGCGCCAGTCCCATCCCTCCCGCGATAAGCAATAAATTCCTATCCGTTTCGGGGAAAATTCCCAGCCCATACGGTCCGCGCAAAGTTATTTCATCCCCCACCATAAGCGAATGTAATTTATTTGTCAACCTCCCCGCTTTTCTCACGCAAATCTGAAAATATTTTCTCTCAAACCAGCATGAACAGACCGCGAACGGTCCTTCCCCAAACCCCGGAACACCGATTTCCACAATCTGTCCGGGCATAGGATTAAAATTTTCCCGCTCTTTATTATCAGTAAACTCAAGTGTAAATAATTTTATCTCCGGCGCTTCACTCTTTATGTCTTTTATTTTTATTTTTGTTGTTTTATAGGGATCTAACATAATTTTAGATTTATGATTTAAGATTTTAGGGCTTAAGTAAAAATAACTTGTTAAATTTCGCTCAGATTTGCTTCAGATTTGCTTCAGATTTGCTTCAGATTTGCTTCTTGAAAATCTGAAGAATAGCGAGCTATTTTGAGGATTTTTAAGGAGTAAAGATGAAGTGAATATGAGATGAAATTAGGGAAGTTATTTTCACTTAAGCCCTTAGATTAAAAATGAGTGCAAAAAATCTGCAATCTAAAATCTAAAATCTAAAATTCCCTTCATTACCTTTTTTATATCAATCCCCGCCGGACAAACTTTCGCGCACCTGCCGCAACTAACACCACCGGCGACGGCTAAATCCTCCGGAAACCGGACGAACTTATGGTCATACCAATGAAATATCCGCTCAGCCGGGTTCTTCAAAAACTTATGCCCGCCGGCAACCTCGCTGAACTGACTGTAAAAACAAGTGGTGGATTTTCGCTCCTTCATCGTAGAGGCGCATTGGAATGCGTCTCTGCCGCACGATAAATTCCCCTCTTGAGAGGGGTCAGGGGTGTGTTCTTCCAAACAAAAGCAAAAACATAACGGACATATTATAGAACACCTGCCGCACTCGATACATTTTTTCCCGAGCTCTTGAAAAATTTCATTTTGCGGCGACATTTTATCCATCGTCTTTCTTACCTTTAACATTTCTTTACTCACACCCTCCTCGGGAATTAAGCCGGCAAATTGCACATTCTCATAATTACTATATCCGAATTTATCCAATACCTTCTGACCATCTTCCGAACCGGTAAAAATTTTATACATATTTTTCCCCTTTTTATAAAGGGGGCTGGGGAATTTTTCCTCCACAATAAAAATATCAAACTGCAGATGCTCCAAAATATTTTCTTCATACCTGACGGCGAACATTCCTTTATATTCATCCGGCACTTCGGCATACCCGATAATCAAAGTTTTTTTTATTCTTTCCTGGTAATACGGATCTTTTTCAAAAATATGATTTAAAATGGTTATCGCGCGAAGATCCGGCGACGTTAAACCGACCAACGCCATTCCAATTTTTCCCCTCTTGCTTGTCCCGCTCATTGCGGGGAGAGGGGTTAGTCCGCCTTGGCTCGGCGAGACAGGGGGTGTGTTTCCCATCCTTAACAAGGAGGGGTCAGGGGTGGTTAAAACCTCCCTCGCCGGCAATAAAAACTTCTTAAATGAATGCAATGGAATTTTATTCGTTAACTCCAAATCATCGATATTCTCAATTTCCTTAAAATTTAAAACCTCGCCGGCCATAACAGGTCCCGCGATCATATTATCTTTCTGCAAATATGTTAAAAATTGTTTTAATTGTTCCAAATTCATACAAATATTTCCCTCCCCTGCGAGGGGAGGGTTGGGGTGGGGTTTTCGGCAGTACAAATTTTATCATTTACGCCATACTTTCGTGCGCGTTCTTTTTTATTCAGAGCGCGCTGTCACAGTTATTCTAAAATCCAAGTTCTACTTCCGAAAACCTCCCCCTGCCCCCTCCTTGAAGGAGG
>JAZDMY010000004.1:0-2932 GCA_043800435.1 bacterium | reverse complement strand
ACATATTTGCTTCTAATTTTAAAACCCCCTTAATCCCCCTTTGAAAAGGGGGAAAATTGAAATTCCTCTACATTATGCAATTCCCCAAAATCCCCGCTAAAATCTCTCCCTCATTTTCTAAATAATTTCCATCCTCATCCAGCAAATTCTCGTATATAATCTTACGTCCGCCATATCCGTCTTCCGCGTCCGCCTTCACGAAATCTCCGTCCCATTTTTCTCCAAAACCGTTATTCGCAATCGCGATGTCAACCCGCCGTTCAATCCTTTTTTCCAGCTCTTCAATGTAATTTCTTAATGTAAACTTTTCCGTTCCAAATCTATTAAAAGCATTGCAAATAAAAATCAGCTTTGCCTTAGTATGGCTTACAACATCCTTCACTTCAGGCAACAAAAAATTTACCATCACGCTGTTATAAAATCCGCCCGGACCGATTATAATATAGTCGGCATTTTTAATTCGCTCAATAACCGGCGGATACGCCGTAATATTTTCTCCGTGATGGGGAATAAGAAAATTGCGAACGATTTTTTTATTCTCTCCGTAAAATCCGCACGGTTTATCAAGCGCGAATTCTCCGTATAGCAGGCTGCCGTCTTCAAATTCAGTCATTAAAGTCGTGCGGGTAAGCGTAACCGAAAAAACACGCCCTTTGATCTCCAAAATTTCACTCAGCGCCAAAACTGCGTTTTCGAAATTATCGAACAGCGCCAGTTTTGCCATCATCATATATCCTGCGTTATAGCCGTTCAGCCGACCGTCCAGAGTAAATTTTTTCAATAAAAAATCTTTCACCATCTCCCTTTTCGGCGAGAGCGCGATTATACATTTTAAAATATCGGCAACCGGCAATATTCCCAATTCTTCGCGAAGTTTCCCATTGCTCCTCCCATTATCCGACATAGCGACTACGGCTGAAATATCTAAATTTTCAATATCTCGCAATGCGGAAAGCAGCATACCATGACCGCTCCCCCCGCCGATTGTGGTTAGTTTTATTTTTTGAGGCATATTTTCAAACATTGACAATAACAATATTTTTTGCTATCTTAATAAAAGAATACATATTAAAAATACCTCTAAAGGTTCCGTCCTTTAGCGGTATTTTTTTATATATTCAAGTTTCTTCCTTAAATTGTTCATGAATATAATTTTTTCTTTCGCATTTTTCCTTAATAAAGCAGAACAGGTCTTAATATAAGGGCTCATTACAAATTTAAGCTTATTCTGATGATATAAATATTTCACCAAAGAATAAAAATCGCCATCGCTGGTTATAATAATTGATTTATCATATTTCTCATAATCAACCATTGCCTGCAAAACTAAATCTGCGTCAACATTACCTTTAATTTCGCCATTTTCATCAGGAATAGTCGGTTTAAATACTAAGATATATCCAGCGGTCTGCAAAGAAGAGTAGAGATCTTGATTAGTTGGGATATATCCTATAAATAAATAAACGACATTTACATTATATTTTTCTTTTAAATATGCCCTGAATTTTCTATAATCTAATTTCCAGCCCAAACTTTGTACTCCTAAATTTAAATTTTGGCTATCTATAAAAGCGTAATTATTTTCCTTTTTTTTAATCATACAATTTTAGCAGCGTTAAAATATGACACAACTACATTGTATCCCACACTCACACGCCTGTCAAAGTTGACAAGATTATTTTTTTGTGGTGATTCATACCCCCGCTTCGCGAAAAAACACTGGCATAAAAAAATAAGTGTTTGCGAAGCGGGGGTTTTTCTTTCTTAAAAAACAAAAAACAGCCGATGCGGCTGTATTAATTTTCTTTCCAAATTTTTAAAGTTTATTAAAATCCTCAACAAGTAAACCCGCCTAATTCACAACAAGCCTCTAAATAACACAAAGCCGCTTCCTTGACATTAACTTCAGCTTCCGCGAATGTCTTGCCAAAGGAAGAAACGTGATTTAATTCAGGAATTGTCGCTATGACCTGCGCAGTTTTTTTATCAAGCTCGTACTCAATTTTATATTCATATTGCTTTAACATATCAAAATTGTAAACCAATACCCGTGAAAAGTCAAACCTGCAAATTTATCGCAATTTATCCTGCTTTTAACTTTTTTATATTTTAAATTTCATATTTAACTTTTAACTTTAGACTTTTGACTTCTTAATATAAACCTCCCTCTCCCTGCAAATAATTAAATTCCCTTCTCCAGTATCCAGCCCTGATTTCAGCGTTGAACCGGCGGCGATAAAGCATCCTTTTCCGATTGTAATAGGCGCGACTAAGTTTACATTGCAACCGATAAATGCATTATCGCAAATGACAGTCTGAGATTTTACTTCTCCGTCATAATTGCAGGTTATGGCGCCAGCTGAAATGTTAACATTATTTCCGATCTCGGCATCTCCGATGTAACCATGATGATGCATCTTAAAATTATTTCCGATTTTAGATCGTTTTATCTGCGAAGTAAATCCAACATAGCAGTTATCCCCTAAAACGCTATCTATTATTTGCGCAACCGGTCCGATTGTAGAATTTTCTCCAATTTCCGCATTGGTCAAAAATACCTGCGGATAAATAACTGTTCCTTTTCCAATTCTCAAATTTCCTTCAACATAAACGGAGTCGGGGTATATTATTTTTACTCCGGAATTTTCCAGTTCTAAAAGCAGTTTTTTATTTTGAGAAAGTTTGAACATAAATTTATAATTCGCGAACTACCCTGCGGCAGAGACAGCAGGGCATCATAAGGTATTTATTTTTTTAATGAAAACCTACGGTTTTGCAAACTTTCCCTTTATGGGACTGTCGCCGAATAACGTTTTTGCGTCATTCTGAGGAGGAACGACGAAGAATCCCAGAGTTTTTTCGCTTAACCACGGGATCCTTCACCCCGCAAGCGGGGTTCAGGATGACGCATGGGGACGTTTGGCGACACTCC
>JAZDMY010000017.1:0-8375 GCA_043800435.1 bacterium | reverse complement strand
AATAACTAATCCAATACTTAAGGGTAAACGGATATACACATAAAAATTAAACCAATCCAGTGGCAAATTTCGCATTTTATCACTTTTTTTATACTCCTCCAAAATTTTATTGACATTTTGTCCTCTATTTTGCAATTCTTCATTGACATTTTGTCCTCTATTTTGCAATTCTTCTTTGAGGATTGTAAAAGCATCTGAATAATATTGACATCCCTTTTCTGTAATTTCTTTTATTAAATATTCGTCCGTGTATCCTTTAATTTTATTTTTTAAATAGATTTTTTGTTCATTGGATAATGGCATATAATTAGAAATTTATAATTTTTTAAATTCATTTCCCTGAATTTCATCAGTAGTTGCTTTTCCATTTATCACGGGATGTAAAGTTATTTCGAAAGTAGAATATATAGTTTCAATACCTTGATATGTGGTTTTTTCTGTGGTGATGAAGTCAAAAATGTCTTCAAATTTAGAATAGGAACTATTTTTAAGAAATTCTTTATTAGTATTATCCCAATTTTGCCCGTGAGAAAAATATAGCATATATTCTCCTTCAGATATTTCAGGAATAGTATAGATGCTTTTTGCTTTAATATAAACTGTGTATATGGATTTGTTTAATGGAGCATAGACCAGCTTAGCCACGGCATCCATATCTGTCCCATTATCTATTTTTAATCGCCCAAATCCATTAAAAAAATTATGTGTTGAATTTATAATGGTTCCATTAGGCAATGAATTATTTAGAGGAAGTTTTTTTAGCGCTGGAGGAATAATTGGTTTAGAAAGGATTATTGGAGAATATACAGGAGAAGGATTATTTAATTTATTAGTGGATAATTTATCAGAGGATGGATCGGAATTGCTTATAATAATAATTACTATTATAAGGGATGTGCTAATTAAATAAAATTTCCATTTATTTTTTAAGTGGCTTAAAATTTTTCCTTTTTTTGAAATAAGCCATTTAATATTCTGACGATTTTCTTCAATGTTTTTTCTTTCAATTCCTATGCTTTCTTTTAAAATTTTTTTGCATTTAGGGCAAATGCTCGCCTCACTTGGAACAAATTTTTTACAGAAAGGGCATTTTTTCTTTTTACTCTGCAAAAATGGATAATGTTTTTTGGGTACTTTAATTAGCCAACAAACAGCCACAAAAAATAGTATGATAACAGCGATACTAATAATTGTTTCAAGTGCCACTTCTCCCGAACTTAAAATCATTATTCCAATAATAGAAATTACAGTTAATATTACTTTTTTTATTCCACATTTTCTATACTCTTCGTCTATGCGAGAACTATTTTTAATTGGATTACCTTGTAGAATGTTTAAAGCATTATCATTTAGACAGTTTTTATTATTTGTATGTCGTAATTCGCAAACTTTTTTATAGGCATATGCAGTTTCTTCTGGTGTCAAAACCCCCAATGTAGTTTTTAGATAATAACTAGTCAAAACTTTTCCATTCAATATTATTTTCCCAAGCCCTAATACTATTGCGGCTAAATCAGTAATTTTCTCATTTTCATCTTTATTAGGAATAGTTATGCCTTTTCTATACATTAAAGCATAATGCATCAGTTCGTGAATTGTTGTCGCGGCTAAAGAATATTTATCCCCGACATTTTTCATTGATATAACAATTTTCCCATCCCCGATAACCCCACTTGCTTTTTCTTCATCTATAACTCCATCCCAATCGTATTGAATATAGGGGGCGATAAAATCTAATTTAGCCGAGATTAAATCAACAGCTTTTCTTATGTCATCGGTTTTGCTTGATTCAAAATATTTGTAAATTTCACCAGTTGAATTAAAGTTATTAAAAAATAAGGAATTATCAATATTAAATATTCCGGTCAACCAAAAAATTTTACCGTCTATCCAATTAATATCCATAAATACCATTAATAACTCCAAATTCGCACCTGCGACTTGTTCCTTTTTATTCAGCGCGCGCTGCCACAGTTAAATCTAAACCCCATTTCCTACCTCCGAAAACCTCCCCCTGCCCCCCCTCCTCAAAGGAGGGGGAAACGCTCCTCGCCGCAGCTTCAGCGGAGGCAGGCTGATTTGCGAAAATTTAAAATATCCTCCTAAAAAAATCTAAAAACGCCGACTTATAATTCATAATATCCCTGTAAGTTATGAAAATAATCAAAACCATAAGTAATGCAAACCCAGCATTATGAATTAGATTTTCAATATTTTCATTTATGGCTCTACCTCGTATTTTTTCTATAAGAGCAAAAAAAATGCGCCCGCCGTCAAGCGCGGGAAATGGGAGTAAATTTATTATTCCTAAATTAATTGAAAGAAGGGCGATAAATTGCAAGATATATATAAACCCTAAATCAGCGACTTGTCCGGTTAGGGCGGCGATACCGATTGGACCTGCCAATTCAACGGTCACTTTATGGACTATTATAAGATTTTTTAAGAGCTGATAAAATGCCTTTAAAATTTCTTCAGTTAATATTATCGTCGTCTCAACTCCTTTAAAAATAGCGATATAAAAAGGATATTTTACAGTTCCTACTTTTGCAAGGCCTACTCCCATAACATATGCCGGCGGGTCGGCATCTTCCATTATTACCGGATATACTTCCTTTTCTATTAATTCATCATCTCTTTTTATATCCACTAAAATTTTTTCTTCCTTTTTTTCATTTACATAATTTTTTACCTCATCCACACTGGCAACTCCTTTTTTATCCATAGATACGATAATATCTCCCGGCAATATGCCCGCATCATGCGCAGGGCATTCTTCTAAAACACTCATAACCTGTATCCCCTCATTTTTTATCTTTGCGTATTTCTCAAAACTATTTCCGGTTATAACTTGCGGAAATCCTATTATAAAACCGATGCTTATAATAAAAACAGCAAGGAGAAAATTCATCCCTACCCCGCTTGCCAATATTAAAATACGCTGCCATATTTTTTTATGAGAAAAACTATCCTCATCTTTTTTTTCTCCGCCGTCTTCGCCTTTTAATTTAACAAACCCGCCCAAAGGAATTAAATTTATTGAATAAATTGTTTCTCCTTTTTTTACCTTGAAAAGCCGCGGAGGAAACCCTATTCCGAATTCTTCCACTCTAACTCCCATTTTTTTTGCTGCGATAAAATGACCTAATTCATGCACAAACACAAGAAGACCTAAAATTAAAATAAATATTATTATAGTTGAAAGCATAGTATTATTGATATTAACAAGAGCATCCGCTTATGTCAAAAATAATTAATTCTAACCTGATCCGCAAGCAATATTCCACTTTTGACACTTGCGTTTTATATCGTATTTATCTCCGTCTCTTTTTTATCTCCAATCTCCTTTATTTTTTCATTATATAAATTCGTCATCTCATCAAGCTCTTTTTGCAGGCGGAACCTGTCATCTTCCGCTATTTCCTTATCCTTTTCCATCTTTATGATATTTTCTTTTATTTTATCTCTGACTCCCCTGACTGAAATTCTTGATTGTTCTAATTTTTGATTTAATAACTTCACAAGATTTTTTCTGTCTTCTTCAGTAAGAGAAGATATCATAATCCTTAAATGAACACCTTCATTTACCGGATTTAACCCGCGGTTTGAACCAGCGATTGCTTTTTCCATCTCCTTTATTACGGTTTTATCCCATGGTTCAATTAAAATACATCTTGGTTCAGGAACGCTAATGCTTGCAAGTTGCTTTAAAGGCATTTTCGCACCGTAGGAATCAATTAGAATATCTTCCACTAAAAGCGGCGTCGCCCGTCCTGTTTTTAAGGAGGAAATATCATTTTTTAAATGCTCCAATGCCTTTTCATAATCAAGTTTATATCCGTCAATAATTTGTGACATACTTTACATTAAAACAAGAAAACAATGAAACAAGAAAACAAATATAGAATGAATTAATTGTTTTTTTGCTTTTTTGCTTTTTTGATTATATCAATGAACGTCCCGTCATCTCATAAGGCTTTTTTATGCCCATAAGTTTTAAAACTGTCGGGGCGATATCGGCTAAAATTCCCGAAGGAACAAGCAAACTCAAATCGTTTGAAATATTATCCCTGCCCGCGCTCTTTCCTTCTAAATCATTTGCGGCGATAATGCAAGGCACGGGATTTGTGCTATGTTCCTTATCAATTAATCCTGTCTGCATATCTAACAAGCTCTCGGCATTTCCATGATCCGCGACGATCACTGCCGCTCCGTTTCTCGCGAGAATGTTGTCTGTAATCTTTTTAACCGCCTCATCAATTATTTCAACGGCTTTTATAGTCGCTTTAAGATCGCCCGTATGCCCTACCATATCAGGATTAGCAAAATTAACAACTATAAAATTATATTTATCCAGACTCTTTAATATGTCTGCCGTTATTTCTTTAGCGCTCATTTCCGGCTTTTGCGCATATGATTCTACTCTTGCGGAAGGGATTAAAATCCTATCCTCTCCCTCAAATAAATCTTCACGCCCCCCGTTAAAAAAATAAGTTATGTGCGCGTATTTTTCGGTTTCTCCGATATGCAGTTGGCGCAATCCGGCATCGCTTATAACCCTTGCCAGCGGGTAATTTATAGCTTCCGGCGGAAACGCTATATCTACGGGGAGATTATTTTCGTATTCGGTCATACACACAAAATTATTATTTAAATATTCTTCCCTGCTAAATTTTTCAAATGTAGGCAAAGCGAATGCCTTTGTTAATTCCCTCGCTCTGTCGGCGCGATAATTAAAAAATATAACAGAATCATTATTTCCTACAGGTCCTATCAAATTTCCGTTTTTATCTGATAAGGCAATCGGATAAAATTCCTCGTCAAAAACTTTTTCTTTGTAAGAAGATTCTACAGCTTTTATGGGATCGGAAAATTTACTTATAAAATCCGCTTTGCCAGTCATTACATTATATGCTTTTTCTATCCTTTCCCAGTGATTATCGCGATCCATAGCGTAATATCGGCCAGATATGCTCGCTATCTTCCCTAATCCAATTTCTTTAATTTTTTCCAATATTTTATTAATTATGCTTACACCGCTATTATATGGCATATCCCGCCCGTCTAAGATTGCATGAATATAAACTTCTTTAATATCCTGATTTTTCGCCATCTCCATTAAAGCGAATAAATGATCTAAATAACTATGTATCCCGCCTGAGGAAACTAGCCCGATTAAATGTAGCTTAAGTTTGCCTTTGCTGTCTTTGACATGGCTTATTGCTTTTAAAAAATAGCTATTTGTAAAGAATGTGCCATTTAGTATGGCATTCGTAATGCGCGGCAAATCTTGATAAACGATTTTCCCCGCTCCAATGTTTAAATGTCCGACTTCGGAATTACCCATCTCCCCCCACGGCAAACCGACACTCTCTCCCGATGCCTGCAAAGTCATAGCGGGATAAGAGGCGATAAGATTATCTATTGCCGGAGTTTTCGCCATTGTAATCGCGTTGCTTCTTGAGGGAGGCGCGATTCCCCAACCATCTAAAATTATAAGCGCTACCGGGTTATATTTTTTATCAGAATCAGTCATAATTATTCCAAATCAATATCAAATTCAAAAATAATTTTTTTGTTTTTTAAAATAATTTTAATTTTGAAACTTTGATTTCTAAATATTTAAACTTTTAACTTGTTTTATGCATCCCCATATATATAATATTCGCGTTGCCTTGATTTATTATTAAAAATACGGGGATTCTTATTGAAGGAAGCTTAACGGATGTCCATGTTTTACCTCCATCCGTACTGCTTACAAACGCGGAGGATGTTCCATATATAATTTCATTCGTATTATTAATATTAATGTCCATTGAATAAAGAGAAACCTTGCCGGGCGGGGTTATTAATTTTAAGGCTTGCCATGTTTTACCGTCATCATAACTTGCGAGTATATCTTTTGAGGTTAATAGCATTATAATTCCGCCGCCGCTTTTCTCAATACGCACCATCTTCCTTATATTGCGAAAAGATTGCTGTATTTCTTTAGCATCTGATATATCATCCCATTCTTTACCGTTTAATTTATATATTTTGTTAGTTGTCGCCGCGAATACATTACTGCTATTCCTATCAAAAATAATGTCCTTTACCATCGCTTTAAAATTATACATATAAGCCCAACTCTCTCCGCCATCATTGCTTTCCAATAAATCCCCCGCAGATGTCCCCGCGAAAATAATAGAAGTATTTAAAGGATTTATGGATATTTCCGTTATAATAACTGAAACCCTCGGATCATGATATATTTCTTTATAAGTTCTATTGCAATCTTTGCTCATAAAAATCTTATTTTGAATTGAGACGTAGATTGTGCATTTATTATCAGGACTAACAGTAATAGAATTTATTTGTGATTGCCCCAAAGCTGCCGCCTGATGCCAAGATTCGGCGCTATCATAGGTATAATACAGCCCATTCGCCGCTGTCCCGATATAAATAGCATTATTATCCTGCGGATCTTTTTCCATAGATAAAATATCAACATTTCCAATTGAAACTAACGTCGGCTTAGGGGTTGCCATCAAAACCTTTTGTTGGAATGTTATCCCTTTATCCACCGATCTAAAAACACCGCCGAAATCGTTGCTTTCTCCGATTTGAATACATCCTGAAAAGGTTATTGGGATTAAAATTAACACGATTAATAAAAATTTTTTTTTCATAACTTCTATTCCGCAAGGATAATAGCGAAATTATTTATTTAAAAATCATATGAGTTTAAATACATTTTATAAATCACATTTCTAAAATAAAATTCTCCATTAAAAATTTCGGATTTACGTTACTCGCAAGATATTTTTTAAATTCCAGTAAAATTTCCATCAGGCTGTTTAATTTTTCTAAACTAAAATCCTCGCTTATTTTTAATAATTCCTCTTTAAATTCCAAATTAATTATTAAGTCAAGATTCGTTTTTGCCAGCATTAAATCTCTCAATAATAGAAGGAAAACATCAAAAAGCCGCCCGTTGTTTTCTCTTTCCCCAACCATTTTTGCGGCTAATTCATTTTTTCGTTTTAATTTCTCGTTTTTATTAAATAAACTTAAGTATTCTTTTATCCCGTCATTGTATTTTTTATAAAACGTTGAATCATCAATAATTTTCTTTGCTATCCCAACCCTCCCTTGAGAAAATCTTGCTATTTTTAAAGCTTCAGATCTATGAATGCCTTTTTCTATAATATGCTCATATATTTCTTTTTCAGGAAGAAAAGAAAATCTTATTTTCTGGCAACGGGAAAGTATAGTCGCCGGAATTCCATCTGTCTTATTTGCAATCAGTATAATTACCATTTTCTTCATCGGTTCTTCCATAATCTTTAAAAGTGAATTCCACCCGCCCTCATTTAAATACTCAGCATTTTTAATAAGTCCGATCTTATAAAAATTTAAAAATGAACCTTTAAATAATCTTTCTCTCATCTCACGAACTTGGTCTATTGAAATATCGCTTTTCTCTTCTTCCCTTTTAATTTTTATTAAATCAGGAAAAATCCCATTCTCTATTTGCTTGCAATTTATGCATTCTTCGCAAGGTTTCGTTTTATTAATACAAGATAATATTTTTATAAACTGTAAAGCAACGGCCGTTTTCCCCACATTTTGCGGACCGTAAAATAAATAGCTATTTGCTATTTTACCATTATTTAAACTATTTTCAAAAAAATTTAATATATTCTTATGTCCGATAATTTGCCAATTTAGCATATATTGCAGTATATAAGATATTTAAATATTAGTAAACTGCCATAACTTTTAACTTTTGACCCATTCGGCTTTGCTCAGGGCAAGCTTTAAACTTTTAACTTATATACATCTCCCGCCCCCATTATAATTACAACATCATTTTTTCTGATATTTTTTAACAATATTTTTTTTCCTTCATTTAGATCTTTTGCGTAAAAGATGCCTGTTCCGCGAAGACGAGGCAATTTGTCCAAATGCGGCACACAGGCGGATGCCTCAACTCTGCAGCAAGTGCGTTGCCAATTTTGAATTGCATAAACCAGCTCTCTACTGCTTATTTTTTCCGCCGAATTTTCTCTGCCCTCTACATCATAAATCTCAGGTAAAATCACTAAATCCGCATCATCAAAACTCTTAACAAACTCAGTGAACAACTTTTGTGTTCGGTTGCGCGAATGGGGTTGAAAAACAATTACCAAACGCCTGTCGGGATAGAATTCCTTCGCCGCTTTTAATGTCTCTTTTATCGCGGTCGGATGATGTCCGTAATCCGAGATAATTATCGCTCCTTTATACTCTCCAATTATCTCAAATCTGCGCCATATGCCGGCAAACTCTTCCAATGACTTTTTTATGATCTTAAATTTCACACCCAGTGTCATCGCAGCTGTAATTGCCGCCAT
>JAZDMY010000014.1:0-2097 GCA_043800435.1 bacterium | reverse complement strand
TCACTTCATAAATATTTTTTCGTTCGGTCGGAATGACAAAAGTAGTCCCCCGAAATTGCGTATGATCCGGCAACGTTTCTATAAATCTTATTGACTGCAAAATAAACTTATATATTCTCCTTTTAAATTCTTCGCTAAATTATTGGTTATTCATAAAACTTTATTATTTTTAACTGCAACTTTTGACTTTAGATTTTTGACTTTTGACTATTTTAGATATTCGCGTTAATTCGCCTTGAGCGATTCCTCAAACTCCTTCTTCGCCGCTTCTAAATTTAATAACTGCTGCGGATCAGATGTTATTAATTGGTCCTCCGTATAAGAGGCGATAACTTTAATCGCCGCATGTTTATTGCCTGCAAAAAATATTCCTTCGCCGACTCCGCATTCTAAAAGCAGATATTTTTCTCCCTGCGTCAACATAAATGTCTTTTGTATAAGATCAATTGCCGCCGGCGACTGCTTCAGCAATAATTGAAGCGCGGAATTATTTACAATCGCCTGCCCATACGGGGAAACTAAAAAGTCATTCACATCTTGCGTTATGGTCGTTACTCCTAAATAATATTTTCGGCATCGTTTCACAAGCGCGAAAATAAATTTCGCGGAATCCTCGTTTTGCATAAGCCACCATGCCTCGTCTATAATTAAAATTCTTTTCTTCATCTCTGATCTTACCACATTCCATATATAATTGACAATTGTATAGATCGCTATCGGACGCAATTCGTCTTCCAGGTCGCGGACGCTAAATACAACGAGCTGGTTATCCATATCAACATTTGTCGGATTATTTATAAGTCCGGCAAATGTCCCCTCGGTATATTTTTTTAATCTCATCGCGAGATCTTCCCCGCCTTCCATACCTTCAAGAATTTCTCCGAGATCCTGCATAATCGGCGGGTCTATGCTTGAAAGGTTAGAATCCGGCGTAATATCCTTTTTCGCGTAAGTTTCTAAAAGAGCCCTATCAAGCAAGGAGTCTTCCTGATGGGTAAGCGCTCCAAGCATAATGCGCAGCAATCCTTTCAGTATAATAACCGCTGATCTTATAATATCGCCCGCATTAACTTCATCGCCCTGCATACGCGGCAAGTCAAACGGATTTATTTTGCTATCGGAATTAAGCGAAATATTTATATATGTTCCGCCGACCGCGTCGGCAAGATGTTTATATTCTTTTTCCGGATCAATAATAATAACATCCGCGCCCATCATTAAACTTCTTAAAACCTCCAGCTTTATGGCATAACTCTTTCCCGCGCCAGAAGTCGCGAACACAACCATATTCGCGTTCTGCATTGAAAACCTGTCAAAAAGAATTAAGCTATTATTATGCCTGTTAATGCCGTATAAAATACCCGTATCTGAAGTAAGCTCCGAGGAAATAAATGGAAAAGACGAAGCGCATGGAGATGTATTCATATTAAATGTTATCTGCAATTCGTCGTTCATAAGCGGAAGCGTTGAGTTAAAACCCTGCTCGGACTGGTATAAAACTTTTCGCGAATAAATTAATTTTGAGCCTAAAAGCGACTCAATATCTCCTGTTAACCGATCTAATTCCTCTTTTTTATCCGCGTAAATAGTAACATAAAGCGCGAACTGAAAAAAATGTTCAATGCCTTGGGTTAGTTGATCGCGAAGCCCTTCTATATCACGCAGGGCTGTTTCGCGAATAGGATCTCGCGGCGCGCCCTTTTCCCGATCGGCTGACAATTGCGCTTCTAAAACGCCGACTTTATTTTTCAATTGTTTTAATATGACATCGGCTTTAACCGGATAAAAAAACATTGAAATATCAATTGTTGAATTAAAATTTATGACCGGCGCAAACCATCCCACCGAGATATAGCGGGGATAATTTATCACAAACATAGTCCGGACGAATTTATCGTTTAACTTTATATAACTCGGTTTCACTTCTAAAGAAGCGGGCGCGATAATATCTTTAATCCCAACCGCGCCTGCGCGGTATATCTTTTCCTCCTCAAGAGTTATTTTTTCCTCTTCAGGATTTATCTTCTTTTCTTCCTCAGGGATTTTTTTCTTTTTAATCTCCGCTTCTTCTTTTTTTATGTCCTTAATATTAAACAT
>JAZDMY010000007.1:0-7248 GCA_043800435.1 bacterium | reverse complement strand
CGCAACCCTAATAGAACTGTCCTTTGGAAGTTTTCCCAAAACGGTTTTCCTAAGGGATCCCTCGGCAGGCTTTTTTATTTTAAAGGGGATTTCTTTATAGGAATAATAAAGGATAAGCAACTTTTCTTCGTTATCCCAATTTCAGGCCTCACAACTCCATGCAAAAAACTTTCTACTGCTGCTTTACGGTGCCTAAAAAAAATCTTCGCTAAACAAGCAAGGTTGAGTATTGGACATAATTTGCGAAAAACCCAAATTCCCCTAACATCCATTAAGGACTGCAACTAAAATGAATTACCTTGCAGCAAGCTGACGAGGAATACTACGATTTACTTTTCAGGAAAGTCATCACATCGCCTGCCCGACTTCTTAGAAGACGGGCAGGTATTTTTTTATTACTAAATTTTTGCCAAATTTTAAAAAAATATCTGTGTTAACACGTTTCTTATCAGTGTTATCTGTGTAAAATTTAGTTAATGGCGCAAAATAGCTTAAATAAATAAATCTTAGAAGTTTGCTAAGCGTTAGTTATAATTTTCCGCCTAACCATACTCCTTTCCGGAATAATTTTATCCGTCCGTAGAAATATTATCCGCCCTTGCCCTCCATGGGCTTCTTTTATTTCGGCGCCGTCCTCGGTGTCATACATTTTTTTTATTTTCATTTTCATATTTTCACCCCTCGGCACGACAAACTCAACCTCATCTCCTACACATAACGCATTGTGAATTTTTATATAAATTTTATTTTCTATCCCCTCTTTTCCTTCTCTCACTTCTTCGCCATCTTCCCATTTTTTAAATTTATCATTTGATATTTGATCTTTTTTTAAAATTTTAAGCTTGTCCTGAGCTTGCCGAATGGATTTAAAATTTAAAATTCTCCCCTCTTCCACCACTTCCCCGACAAACTGCCACTCGCATTCTTCGTGCGAACGTAAAAAATTATGCTCGCATTTCTCTTCGCCAAATAAAAACCCCGTCGTATATCCGCGATTGGTTATCTTTTCCAGTTCAAATTTCCACCCCTTCGGCGGGGCATATTTTATTTCCCATTTTTCAAAATATTCTTTTATTCCCCCCTCTTTACATTCCTCTTTTACTCCCCCCTTTTCAAAGGGGGGTTGGGGGGTTTTAAATTTAAAAATATTATAAATCCCCTCCCTATATAATTTCGTAATCGCCGCGACATAATACGCGCTTTTCGTCCGCCCTTCAATTTTAAATGATGTTATCCCCGCTTTCCACAACTTATCCAGATGCTCAATCAAACATAAATCCTTTGAATTAAAAATATATGTTCCATTTTTATCTTCTTCAATTTCCATTGCATTCTCTTTATTCCCCCCCTTTACAAAAGCTTGTCCTGAGCGTGCCGAAGGAAGAGGCAAGGGGTGGCTTTCAATATCATACTCCCACCTGCACGGCTGCGAACATTCGCCAAGATTCGCGCTCCTGCCTGAAAGCCATTTGCTTAAAATGCACCTTCCTGAATATGACATGCACATAGCGCCATGCACGAAATATTCTAACTCCAGCCGAGGCAACTTTTTATGAATCTCCGCGATTTCATCCAAAGTTATCTCGCGAGCCAAAACAATCCTTTTTACGCCCTGTTCCATCCAAAATTTTGCCGCCTCAAAGTTTGTGCAGTTTGCCTGCGTTGAAAGATGGATTTCCATCTTTGGCGCGATTTTTTTAACGGCTTTCAAAATTCCCGGATCGGAAACAATAACCGCGTCAACTCCTATCAAGTGATATTTTTTTACGGCTGTCTCAATTTTTTTTAAATCAGAATTTCTCGCGTAAATATTTAACGTGGCATAAACTTTTTTCCCCCGTTCATGAGCGTATTTAACGCCCTGTCTCATTTTTTTATAATCAAATTCATTTATCCGCGCGCGCAAACTAAAATCAGGCACGCCCGCGTAAACCGCGTCCGCCCCATATTCAAACGCGATCTTCAATTTTTCTAAAGTCCCCGCCGGGGAAATTAGTTCTGGTTTTTTCATATGGCAGGTTAGTAAATTGACATTCCGACCGACCCCGAGTTAAGTTGGAGCAAAGCGAAAACGAAACGAGGGGGAGTGGAGGAATCTGTAAAAATACTACACTTGACTTAATAAACAGATTCCTCCATTCCGCTCGCCCTCCCGCCTGAAAGACGATCTAGTCGGGCAGGCATCCTTCGGGCATCGCTCCAGTCGGAATGACATTTCAATTATAATAACTTAATTATCTGTGCTCCGTGTAATAATCCGCCTCAAATCCGCGTAAATCAGTTTTTCCATAACCAGTTTCCCATTTTCTCAAAAACAAGTCAAGCATAAAATTCAAAAGGCGGTTAAAATGGAAGTAATATTTTTTCCCCATCTTAACCGCCACAACTTGCAAAAACCTACGGATTTAAGCATCTAATCTGTTGCGACAGATAAAATACTACCGGAATTAACAAGATAAGCGCTTTTATTAAAACAAATCCTTCCCTCATTCCAAAAAATAAAAACGGAACTCATCCCTCCCTTTTCGCACATTTGGAATTCCAGCTTCCCGTATCCTTTGGAACAAAAGAGCTCAATTACCCGCAACATCCCTGCGACGTCGTTTACGCATATTTTATAATCGCCTCCAACAGTAAAAATAACTTTAGTTATATCTCTATCGTAAATCTTAAGGGTTGAAATTACCTTTTTCAGTACAAATCGATCATTATCTCCGCCTAAAATTATGATAGAATAATAATTATTATTATTATTATCCGCAAAAATACTTATTAAAAAAGCAATCCCTTCCCCTCCTTCAGCTTCGCCGCATTCTGCATCGCCTATAAAAATTTTAGCATTATAAATGAGCTGCCCTATTTCTTTTTCTTCCCTACCGTCCTCTTCTATACATAGGTCTTTCCTTTCTTTCTCTCCTCCATAATAAACCATGAAACATAAGACTAAGAAAATATCTACCACAGTAACCAACATTATAAATATGAAAACTATTAGCCATGTTTTATTCGGGTCGGCATGCATTGATTTTATATAAAGCGCCAATACAAACGATACAAGCGACAAAATTAAACTGGAAGACACCGAAGTTATAAAAACAATTTTTCTGCTCTCCCAGTTTTTAATCCGTTGCCATGCTGCTGTAAGAAACAAGGCAGCCATCCAAAATATCACAGCCGGCGTAAAAGCCCCCGCCCAAAATCTAATCAAAATATGCCAAGAGAATTTTCTTAGAAAAAAACCAACGCATCCGACAGTAAAAAGTATTTCCAAACCGATAATAGAATAATCCCGCTTTTTCATTCTTTTTCTCCTTCTCCCCTCACAAAATACTGGCTGATTTATATACTATTAATTTTCCTTCCCATCTATTCTCCGCCCATCTTACTTCTAACTCCCCTCGCCATGTTTTAACAAATCGCAATGATCCTGTGGAATTACCAGAAACATCTTTTAAGACAAATCCATTATTATACCTCTTGCTCGGCAAAAAATACTCAAAATTGCACATATTCCTTTCTTATCGCATTCGTATAATTGCAACCCCATATCTTTACCATTTCTCCTATTTATTCTCCGACGATTGCCGAGCAGTATTGAAGCGATAGAATACTGGTTTTTGTACATTCCTAAACTATTTCCCTTAATCAAAATAAAAGTTTCCGCTTTTTCAGGAACGACTCCTCTCATTATTTTCAACTCTAAAGAATCTCCAAAATTTCCGGTACAAAATATTTTTACAACATCCAAAATCCTTTTTGTACCGACAGCATTAATAATTTTTTCCGTATCATTCCTAATTATAGCACCATCAACAACTTCTTTAAAAAATTCAGCCATTTTTATTCCCCTTTACTCTATAAATTCTTCAATTTTAATAATGAACAATTATATTTTTCCCATTTATTCGCCTAATCTCCCTCTAAAACCAATTCAAAAATTTCCCTAAAAACATAATATAAAAACTAATTAAAATAACACCCTCCCATTTTGTAATTTCTTTATCTTGGGTTATAAAGAAATACAATATTGTCGCGATAAGCATCATCGGTATGCCGAAGGTAAGAACATTTGCGCCGATTGAGATTTGCCCGAATAATCCGGCAATTCCCATAACGCCAAAGGTATTAAACATATTTGCGCCTAAAATATTTCCGGCGGCCATCTCGGCATGTCCTTTGCGGGCGGCTGAAATTGAAACGAATAACTCAGGCAGAGATGTTCCTAAAGCAACAGCCGTAGTCGCGATTAAATCCTTTCCAATATTAAATATCCCAGAAAGATTTATAACCGCTTCAATCGTATATTTTGCGCCGAAATAAATTAAAACCGCGCTAAAAAACATTATCACAAAAGTCATTCGGCTTAATCCGCCTCCTTTTTTATACTCTTTTTTTACCTCTGCGCCAAGCTCTTTTGTCCGCCTGTTTTTTTCTTTGCTTGCATTATAAATGCCGTATAGAATGAACAGAAAAACGAAAAATACGGCCTCGCGAGATGTAAAAATTCCGTCCCATGCGGCTATTGATAGCAAAAAAGCCGAACCTATTAATAATGGCAGGTCTACGCTCAAAAGATTATAATTTATCTCAACCTGCTCCTTGCTGAAAAGTACGGCAACTCCCAATATAAGAAAAATATTCGTGATATTGGATCCCACAACCGTTCCGGCGGCTATTTCGGACGAATTATTTATAACCGCGAAAATTGAAGATACCATCTCAGGCAATGTCGTGCCCAATGTTAAAAGGCATACTCCGACAATAAAAGCCGGGATTTTAAAATACAGCCCGACTTTTTCCACTGCATCGGTAAAATAATCCGACCCCTTTACAAGGACGGCCAAACTTATTAAAAAAATTGCAATCCAGATAAATGATGCGGGCATATTTATTCCTCAGGAATTATAATCGCGGCTGCGATGTAAATAATTATACAGGGGAAAATACCGGTGAAAACCGTTACTAAAACCCATATAAGCCGCAAAATCGTCGGATCAATATTAAAATATTCTCCAAGACCGCCTATTACGCCCATCCATATTCTATTTTTCTTGTTTCTATATAATTTTTTCATATATTTTATAGTATCACATTTGCTTTAAAAATAAAATATTGTAAAATAGTAATGTTCGTGTTATTATAATGTAAAGTGTTAAAAAATCTGCTGCCAAGTTTTTGTTCTAATTTAAAACCTTTGATTTTTTAATTTAAAAACCCTATGCCAAAAAAAATTTTAATCATTGAAGACGACAAAATTTTAGCCGACATGTATGCTATTAAATTTGAAAAAGAAGGCTATGATGTGATAGAAACGCAGAGCGGAATAGCCGGTCTTGATATGGCTAAAAAAGAAAAACCGAACGTCATTTTGCTTGACGTAATTTTACCCGAGATGGACGGATTCACAATATTAGAAGAGATAAAAAAAACCGCCGGCATGGAAAAAATACCGATAGTCTTATTAACCAATCTCGGCCAGCAAGGGGATGTAGAAAAAGGAAAAGCGCTCGGCGCCGCCGCTTATCTTACAAAATCAAATACTACGCCGGCGGATGTTATAAAAAGGGTTAAGGAATTAATTAAATAATACAGCAGCAAGGAAGAATACATATTTCTTATAATTTGCGGCCTATCCGCGATAATTAGTTCCTGTTGAAATAGTGTGTTGTTTTGTCATTCCGACCGAGCGATAGCGAGTGGAGGAATCCGTGTACAGGACAAAATTTGGCTTAATAAACAGATTCCTCCACTCATTCGTCCCGCAAAAAACTGCGGGACTCATTCGGTCGGAATGACATTTCGTGACTATTTCAACAGACACTAATTAAATAAAACGCCGCGAATTGTAATATAAAATTATTCTTCCAAAAAATAAATATGCAAAACTTTGAAATGGAAAATGATTTTCCACTTGTGCTTGCGAGCACAAAAACCGATGGAGGAGATGAAAAATTTAATTTATCAGATGCGGTTGGAAGAAAAAAATATTTTGAAAAAAAAGCGGGAGCGGAAATTGAAAAAATTAAAACATATCTTGAAAAAAATTCTTTCGTCGTATATTGGCTGGGTAAAAAAAATGCGGGTAAATGAACTTATTCAAAACTTATGATGGAAATATTCGGCGAAGATAGAATCGGACATATTTCCGTCGGAGATGTTGTAAGGGATGTTCATAGCTATATTAATGATGCGGATAAAAAAAATGAATTAATGGAGTATTTAAAGAAAAACTACCGCGGCTATATCTCAATTGACGATGCGATAAACGCTCTTATTTCACGGGATACAAAAAACCTTTTGCCTACGGAATTTATTCTATCGCTCGTAAAAAAAGAAATAGATAAAATGCCGAAAAAAACGCTTTTTATTGACGGCTTTCCGCGCGAATTAGACCAGGTTTCCTATTCTTTATATTTCCGCGATCTTATAAATTATCGGGATGACCTTGATATATTCGCGGCTATTGATATCCCTGAATCCGTAATTGACCAAAGGATGAAATACCGGGTTGTTTGCCCGAAATGCAAAACGCCGAGAAGCTTAAAATTTTTGCCTACCACAAAAATCGGTTATGACGAGGAGAAAAAAGAATTTTATTTAATGTGTGATAACCCGGAATGCGCAAGCGCGCGAATGATCGGGAAAGAAGGAGACAGTTTGGGCATTGAAACAATACGAGAAAGGATAGAATTAGATGATAAATTAATCCGCAAAGTATTTTCTCTTCACGGAGTTCCAAAAATATTTTTAAGAAATGCTATTCCCGTAGAAGAAGCCGTCGATTTAGTTGACGATTATGAAATTACTCCGGAATACGTTTTTAGTTCGGATGAAAATAAAAATATAACAACAAAAGAAATACCATGGATAATAAAAGATGATAACGGACGCGATTCTTATAGTTTGCTTTCCGCTCCGGTAATCGTTTCATTATTAAAACAATTGGCAAATATTTTGCCTTAATCCACAATGACTTTACGTTATAAAAAAGGCTTTACGCTTATTGAACTGCTCGTCGTTATCTCCGTTATAGCGCTCCTTTCCACATTCGCTATAATTGCCTTAGATAATGCAAGAAAAAAAGCTCGCGACGCGAGGAGGGTTTCAGATTTAAAACAGATCGCTTCCGCTTTAGAATTATTTTATGATAAATATGGACGGTATCCAATTACAGCAGGACATACTTATTGGGATGGGCATTGGATGAACTTTCAAACTTGCATGGAGACAGGAGTTGGTTGCGGATTT
>JAZDMY010000126.1:0-2575 GCA_043800435.1 bacterium | reverse complement strand
CGAAAAAAAACTTGTAGATCATCAGCAAAAATATTTTTGGCTTCTTAATAGCTACCATCACACGCAAATACTGGAAATAGATTATTTCAGGAAAGAGATGGCAGAATATTCTTTAGTAAAGGCGCAAGAAAAGTATGAGGAAATAAAAAAATCAAAACAAAAAACAAAAAAGGAAAAAAATTATATCATAAAAAAATTTGCGTTGCCAAACGAGGTTAAAAAAATAAGCATTCGTTTAAGTTTTTGCATTTGGTGGCAGGATTTAAGGAAGGCATATATTTTTCAGGCAAACCATATTATTGATTTATTCCTTTGCGAGATTGCGCGAAGAAATGGCGTAGATTTTGCGGATCTTCATTTTTATACTTTGAGAGAATTGGAGCAATTGGTTTCGGGCGCGGAGCTTGGAAAATACACCCCTTCCGCCCATTCTCCCGCCTTCGCTGGAAGCCACGGCAGGGAAATTTCCACCTGCTTCACTGAAGCTGCGAAGGGTGAAAAAGCTACGGCGGGCAAGCAAGAAGGGAAAATGCAGGAAAGGAAAATACATTTTTTAGCAATTTATGGAAAAAATAAACAAGAATATATTATGGGCGAAATGGCTAAAAAAATTGCGAAACCGTATTTAAAAAATGAGAAGGCGAAAAATATTTCTGAATTTAAAGGGATTGCGACGAGTCGCGGGAAAGTGAGAGGAATAGTCCGGATAATAATTACGGCAAGAGAAATTTCAAAACTGGGAAAAGGGGAGATATTGGTTACGCCGATGACTTCGCCTGATTATATCGTGGGATTGCGGCGAGCCGCCGCAATTATTACCGATCACGGCGGAATGACATGCCATGCGGCGATCGTTTCACGCGAACTTAAAATTCCCTGCATCGTCGGCACGCGCATCGCGACTAAGGTTTTGAAAGACGGGGATATGGCGGAAGTGGATGCTGAGCGCGGATGCGTGAAGATCTTAAAATGATAATTGACTTTTATAAAATGATATGTCATCCTATACATATATGTATAGGATAAATAAACAAAAAGAAAATAAAGTCGCAGTATTAGCCAAATTTGGGGAAAGTATATTTCACGCCGATGATTTAGCTAATTTATGGCAAATTGAAAATAAGCACATTCTCTATATAACACTTTCAAGATATACTAAAAAAGAGATTCTTTTTAGAATTTACAAGGGTTTTTATTCTTTAAAACCATTAAATGAAATTGATCCTTTTATTTTAGGAAGCAAAGCGATTCATAGTTATTGCTATTTAAGCACGGAGGCGATTTTATCTGAAGCGGGAATTATTCAGCAAAAAGTTGATAAAATTACCTTTATTGGAGATAAGTCAAAAAATTTTAAAATAGGAAAATATTTTTATTCTGAGCGGCGGCTTAAAGATGAGTTTTTATATAATCCGGCCGGTATAATTGATGATAATGGAGTAAAAAAGGCAACGACGGCTCGCGCGATCGCCGATTTATTATATTTTAATCCGCATTATTTCTTTGACGCGAAGGATTTAATAAACTGGAAAGAGGTGAGTGGAATGCAAAAGAAAGTTGGGTATCCGCTGACTTGATACTTCATGAAGTGAAAATGTGAAAAGGTACAATGGAAGAGCGCGCACCAAAATCTAAAAAGTGAGAAAGTTTGTGCTGCCGAAAAATCCCCCTTCCGCCAGCTGGCGGACCCCTTTAAGAAAGGGGGAAAATATTGGCTTTCTTATACACTGAAATTATGATTTTACCTGATAAAAAAGACGCGGCGCATAAGGCATGGCTTTATCGTTTGCTTATGGCTATTTATGATGAGCCGTTTTTGGGCAATGCCTTATATTTTAAGGGAGGCACTTGCGCCGCGATGCTTGGATTTTTAGATCGGTTTTCCATAGATCTTGATTTTGATTTTGTAAAAACAAAAGAGGAGATGGATAAAACTCGTGGAATGCTGGAAAAAATTTTTGAGAAGCTGGGGCTTACTATTAAAGACAAAAGTAAAAATACAATTCAGTATTTTTTAAGATATCCCGCTAATAAAAATTTAAGAAATACTCTAAAAATAGATTGCACATTTCCGCCGCCGAAAGCAAATATTTATAAACCTATGCAATTTAAGGAAATTGATCGCGTCATTATAAGCCAGTCAATTGAAACGATGTTTGCGAATAAATTAGTGGCGCTCATAGATAGATATGAAAAAAACGGTTCCATCGCAGGCAGAGATTTATACGACATTCATCATTTTTTTCTAAATAGTTATCACTATAATGCAGAGGTGATTATTGAGAGAAGGAATAAAAATTTAAAAATGTTTTTTGATGAGATAATTGATTTTATAGACAATTATGTTACTAAAACTATTATCACCCAGGATCTTAATTATTTATTGCCTCCTGATAAATTTCAGCTAATCAGGAAAATCTTAAGACGGGAATGCTTAATGTTTTTAAGGGATGAGCGCGCGTGGATAGGAGAAAATTAAATATTTAGAGAAAGTTTAAACTTATGCAAGGAAAAAACATAAAAAAATTATTAGAACGGCGGTGGTATATTCAAGGACTAAACGCAAGTCAGGCAT
>JAZDMY010000076.1:0-4436 GCA_043800435.1 bacterium | reverse complement strand
AGCCCGCCCATTTCAAAAAAATCATCTTCTATTTTTGTATAATTTTTATCTTTCCCGTTTATTATATCTTTATACTCCGGATCGTTTAAAGAATTTACTAAAAAACTAAAAGTCCCGCCCTTTTTCAAAACACGGGATATCTCATGAAAAATTTTCGTTGTCGTGTCTTTATCAAAATAATGCAACGATAGATGAGCATACACCGCGTCAAACGTCTCAGCCGCAAAAGGAAAATCGTCTTCAATATTTAAAACCTGAAATTTAATTTTCTTTTTTAATTTTTTATCGGTTCTTTCTTTACTTATCTTTAATCCTTCCTCGCACAAATCCGTAGAAACCACCTCATATCCTTGTTCGGCAAAAAATCTCGTATCCTGCCCCTGCCCCGCGCCAAGTTCTAATATTTTACCTTTGCTTGTCGGTGCCCCGTCAGAGTCTCTCAGCAAAGGACCCAGCCGAAAATATTTTACCGCATCACGGGCAAACAACGTCGGTCTTAAAATCCAATCCTCATTTTTATATTTTAAATGTTTTTCTTTCCAGTATTTTTTAAACATATAACGGTCTAAATATAAAATTTTAGAAATCATTTAATAACGTCAACAATTTCCTCAGTAATTCTTTTAAGGTCTTCAATTTGCTGGGACTGCGTTAGAATCGTATTTATAATTTGCAGGATATCATGTTTATGGTTATTTGATAAAATACCGAACATTTTTAACATTTCCAAAAATACTTTAATGTTTTTTTCGGAGATTTCAAAATGGGCAATTTCTTTTGCTTCTGCAGTTCGTCCGATTAAATTAATTTCTGATCTTAATTCTGTTATTGGAAAACATAAATATAACATCGGCTGCGTTCCGACCGCGTATTGTTTTTTGGTAATTTTTATTTCGGTGATTATTTCATATCCATTAAATTTATAAATTAAAAGAGGATATTTGACCTGGGTGTATTCAAAATCAAATCCGTTTATATGCTTCGCTATCGGGTGGCTGCGATCAATTTGCAACTCGGAATTATTATCAATCAAGGTATGGTTTTGTATTGAATTAAGATACAAAACAACGTTTTCCAATTCTTCTATACGGACAATACCCCATTTATAAAAATACCAAATATATTCTGATAATTCATAAAGCGCTTTGACTTTTTTATTTGCGCCAATAAATTCAGTTTCAGGCAATGATGACTCTGCGAGTTTTTCTGTTTCCTTTTTAACAACATCATAACCGATTTGCCATTCAACATAGTTGCTCAATGCGAATCCGTCTTTTTTAGCCGCAACTGGCGTTCCGTATTCATTTAAAATTGAGCGGTTTTTAATGCGAATTTTCCCGCTGACAGCGGTTAGTAAAATTGGTATTTCTATTTTTTGTTCCTGCTCATTAATTAAAATTTTTGGCATATTTTTCTCCGAATTTATTTCCCAGCAATTCTCTAAAATAATTATCTATTTTAAATTTAGCATCAGGAATTTCCCTGAATCTGAATTTATTTTTTAAAACAGGGTTTGTATGAATACTTTGGGCGATAAAGCATTCTTTTATTTCATCAAATTTTTTATTATCAATTATCACATCGCAGTTTCCGATAAAGTACGGCATTTTATCCGCATATTGTTTAAAAACGTCTATATAACAATAATAAGGCAGCTTTTCCATTAGCACATAAACGGTATTGTAAGAATCAGCATCCATAAAAGTTTGATTTCGCCTAAGCGCATTTATATCTCTTAAAGTCCAAAATTTTGCCACTGGTTTATCATTTTTGTTTAAATATTTTTTATTGGGATATTTTTGTACATAATTAACTATCGTGTCAAAGTCCCTTAAACAAAAAGTCCCGTCGTCCTTTACTTTAAACTTATAATTTTGGATATAATCATAAGTCATTCCATTTTGATCTTTTCTGTAAAGGGCTATTAGGATCGGAAAAGCCATCCCGCGGGAAGTGTCGGAAAATTCGTGGCTGCTTATAATTATTCCGTCAATTAGCTTATAGTTTAGGGCAAATTTTGAGAGCAGAGCAAAATTTGCTTTCTTAATCAGATAAGACAGCGGGTGCAAAACACAGACATAATCCGCTTGAAGTTTATTATAAGAAAGTAAAAACGACATTCCTAAATCTCTGGTTTTAATATCAGAATCAATTTTATCTCGCACCGAAACATCTTTTATAGAATTACGAATTATGGAAGTTGTATCATTATATGGCGGATTGCCTATAGCTATAATTTTATCATCAGGATTAATTCCTAAGCTTTCGCGACAGACTTTTATGAGCGAGTTTTGATAAATAAAATTTACATCTCCAATTCTTTTTTTTGCCTCAAAAACGGCTTTTTCATCAACATCGGCGCCGATCATCCTTTTTGCAATATTTTTTTTTGCTAAAAATGAACCATAACCGCAAGACGAATCTAAAATTATAAAATCCCTAATATTAGGGATATTTTTCTGTAAAATAGAATAAGCCGAATCAACAATACTATCTGGTGTATAATAAGAACCGAGATTAATTTTATCTGTGTAATTTAAATGTTTTTGATTCACGCTCATGATTATATTATATCAGTTTTTCTTAATATTGATAAAAACGGCAAAATTTGCAAGATAGCCCGCTTTCGCATGGCTTCAGGGACTGCGTTCACGCCGCAGCCACGCTACGTCGGGCGATGGCGGAGAGAGGGGGATTCGAACCCCCGATACCTTGCGGCATACCCGCTTTCCAAGCGAGCGCACTCGGCCACTATGCGATCTCTCCAAATTCCACAAATCAACAAATCTCATCACAAATACACAAATACGCACCGAACTTAGTTTTTAGAATATTTGTAAATTTGTGAAAGGATTTGTTGATTTGTGGATAATTTCGTGCCGTAAAAATTCATTCTTGATCCGTGTTAATTCGTTCCCAGTTTTTCATCCACCAACTTTTTAAATTCATCATACGAAACCGCTCCGCTTGAACCTGTCCCGTTAATAAACGCACCAGGCGTACCGTTAACTCCTACGGCTTCCCCGCTTGCTTTGTCGGCATCTACTTTCGCTTTCATCTCATGATTATCCATGCAAGAATTATATTTATCCATATCTAATCCTAAATCCCTTGCCGCCTGTTTAAAACTTTCTACATTAACAGACTCGCTGCCATTCATTACGAAAATTTTATCATGCATCTCCCAAAATTTTCCCTGCACCCCTGCGCACTCAGATGCCTCAGCAGCTGGAAACGCATTTGGATGCATAGAAGCAGGCAGCGGAAAATGACGGTAAACAAATTTTACTTTTCCAGTGTCCACATAATCCTTTATTAAATTAGGCATAACCGGTGTCCATGTCGGATACTTTGATACCAAATAATCAATAACTTGCTGATTAGTTCCTTCAAACGCTCCGCAAAACGGGCATTCAAAGTCATCGTAAACCACAACGGTTACCGGAGCATTCGCATCTCCTTTAATATGATCGCCAGAATTTAATTCCAGCTTGGATAGATCAACCTGCTGTTGCTGGGCTTGCTGATCGTTTGCCGCATCTTCCGGTTTTTCCGCTTGCTGATTTTGCTGATCATTTTTTACCCCAACCTGATCTTCTTTTTTAATATCAACTCCCTCCACTGCGCCTGTTTTATTCTCTCCCGACCCGCGATAAAGCAAAACAAAAAACGCGATTGTGGAAATTATCGCAATGCCCAGCAAAAGACCGACTAAAAGCATAAGTTTACTGCTGGAACCGCACTCGCACCCCGACTTTTTTTCTTGATTTTCTGACATAGTTTAGAAAGACGGATTTTCACTGATTACAGACGGATTTTCACTGATCACGGATCCGTGCTCCGTGTTTATCCGTTTCTTATCCGTGTTTATCCGTTTATTTTATTTTAGAAAAATTATATCCCACTTTTAATATATCTCCCTCCCCCATACTCCTGCCTATAATCTGCATCCCGACCGGCAAATTTCCTATTTTTCCGCAAGGAACTGAAATCGCAGGCAGACCGGCAAGAGATGCCGTTGACAGGAATATATCTTCCAGATACATCTTCATCGGATCATTTGATTGTTCGCCGATTTTGAACGGCAAATCCGGAGTCGTAGGCGTAATAATCACATCCACTTTTTCCAGCTGTTCGTCAATTTCCTTTTTTATTATTGCGCGGACTTTTTGCGCCTTTAAATAATAAGCATCGTAATAACCGCTTGAAAGCGCAAAAGTCCCAAGCATAATCCGCCGCTTTGCCTCATCCCCGAATCCTTGCCCCCTTGAATCCAAATAAATGTCCAGCAAATTTTTTCCATCCTGTTTAGAAAGCCCATATCTTATCCCATCAAACCGAGCCAAATTTGAACTAATTTCCGCAGGCGTTATAATATAATAAACTGGTACGGCGTATTTCGTATGCGGCAAACTTATTTCCACAATTTCCGCGCC
>JAZDMY010000061.1:0-6381 GCA_043800435.1 bacterium | reverse complement strand
AGGAAAAGGAAAAAGTTATTGAACGGCAGAAAAAAAAGGTAAGCGAGCTTTTACCTGAGCTTATATCTTTGCAAAATATTTATACCTCAAAACCGAGAGTGCAATTTTTTGAGGGAGAAAAAGGAATGCGAGAGGCATATGAAGATACCCTAACTTCAAAAGAGATGATACTCGCTTATGCTAATCTGGAAACCATGCACGAGGGTTTGCCAAATTTTTTCCCGGAATATTTTAAGAGGCGCGCGAAAAATAAAATTTTTATCCGCGCGATTATTCCGAGAAATAAGTTATCAATGGAGCGAGTGGCGCTTAATCAGGAAGAGATGCGCGAGATAAGATTTATTCCGGAGGGGATGAGCTTTTCGCCGGAGATAAATATTTATAATAACAAAATGCTTGTGGTCTCATGGAAGGAAAAGATTGCCATTATTATTGAATCAAAGGAATTGGCGGATTTGGAAAAAATTAAGTATAATTTATTGTGGGAGGCGTTGCCAAGAAGTTGAGAGGGTGGTAAGCTGGAATATATGAATTTTATAAATATAATCACAATTATAATTTTAATCGGTTGCGCTGGCGGAGTAATTTATATTTTTCTAAATAAAAAAATTTTCGAGCTGAATGAGAATATCAAGAATCAAAAAAATGATCAAGGTTTATTGATGCTGAATCAAAATCTGCAAGGGATGCAGGAGCGGATTGATAAGACGACGGAAACTATAAATCAACGGCTGGATAAAGCCGCGCAAGTTGTGGCAGGCGTGGGGAAAGAATTGGGGATGGTGCAAGAAATGGGGCGAAGCATGAAAGATTTGCAGGATTTTTTACGTTCCCCTAAACTGCGCGGCAATATTGGCGAGCAAGTGTTAAAAGATTTATTGGAACAATGTTTTTCGCGGGGGCATTTTGACATGCAATACCAGTTTAAGACCGGCGAAAGAGTGGATGCCATAATAAAAACGGACAAGGGAATTATCCCGATTGATTCAAAATTTCCGATGGAAAATTTTCAAAAGGCGATGCAGTCGGAAAATGAAGATGAGAAAAATAAATTTTTCCACGAGTTCGCGAAAGATATAAGAAAACACATTGACAGCATTTCGCGAAAATATATTTTGCCGGCGGAGGGCACCGTTGATTTCGCTGTGATGTATGTGCCGTCGGAGGCGGTTTATTATGAAATTGTAAGGCATAGCGAGGATATAAATAATTACGCGTACCAGAAAAAAGTTTTTCCGGTTTCGCCTAATAGTTTTTATTATTTTTTGAAAATTATTATGATCGGACTGGAAGGGAAAAAAGTGGAGGAAGCGGCAGTGCAGATTTTGCAAGCCTTAAATTCCATTAAACAGGATAATGATAAATTCGCGAAAAATCTTTCCACCCTTACATCTCATATTACGCACGCTAAAGCGTCTATTGATACGGTTAATAATGAATACGCGAGGTTGAGTAATAAGATAGATAATGTGAAGTTGTTGAAATAATTTGATGTGCAGGAATTTTAATATTTTGGTCAAACAGAGCGTTTCCCCCTCCTTTGAGGAGTGGGCAGGGGGAGGTTTTCGTAAGTATGAATTTGGGATTTAACTGCGTGTGTGGCAGCGCGCGCTGACTTTTGCAAAACGGAACGAATGCGCACAGAATATGGAGTAGGTGAAAAAAATTTGTACTGCCGAAAACCCCCCTTAACCCTCCCCTCAAAGGGGAGGGGACAGCTCCTATGCATGCCGAAGGCTTAATTTATAACCCCCATAATGACGTATTGGGATTTTGTATTCTCAAATGGATAATTATGCAAATATTAGAAATTACAGACAAAAAAATATGGAACGATTTTATAGGCGCGCAAGAATGCGCGCAGTTTTTGCAAAGCTGGGAATGGGGAGAGTTTCATAAGAAAATGGGGCGTAAAGTGTGGCGGCTGGCGGTTGTGGAAAAAATCCCTCTTTATCCCCCTTTGCAAAAGGGGGAGAGAGAAGGTGCGATTAATCGCGTCTCTGCAACTGGCGAAGGAGATAATATATTAATAGCGGCGCAGATTATAAAATACGAGCTGCCTTTTAGGCAGAGTTATTTATATTGCCCAAGAGGGCCGCAAATAGTTAAAAGTTTAAAGCATGCCCTGAGCTTTCCGAATGGGGTAAAAGCATGCCCTGAGCTTGCCGAATGGGTTAAAAGTGAAGGAATTTTTTTATTATATAAAAATTTAAAAGAACTTGCGAGGCAAGAAAAAAGCATATTTTTGAGATTTGAGCCGATGGAGGAAAACGAGTTGAAAGTTATAAAGTCCAAAGTTTATAAAGTTAAAGGTGTGCAGCCGGAAAATGAGTGGATTTTAGATTTAGAAAAAACTGAAGATGAATTATTAAAAGAGATGCATCAGAAAACAAGATATAATATTCGGTTAGCGGAAAAAAATGGCGTAAGAATAAGGTGTGCTGATAATGACGGCGCATTTGAAGATTTTTGGAGATTAATTTCACGGACATACAGCCGAAAAGAGATAAAAACGCATACGAGGGAATATTATAAAGGAATTTTAGATATAAAGGACGCTGTAAAATTATGGATAGCGGAGTATAAAGGAAAGGTAATTGCCGGCAATATTGTCAGTTATTTTGGAGATGCCGCGGCATATTTGCATGGAGGCGCGGATTATGAGGCAAGAAATTTGATGTCGCCGTATTTATTGCAATGGGAAACGATAAAAGACGCAAAAAAAAATGGATGCGCATATTATGATTTTGGAGGAATTTCGGAGGTTAAAGATGATTGGCAAGGAATTACAAAGTTTAAAAAAGGATTTGGCGGGTTTGAATTGACCTATGGCGGGACATATGATGCCCCTTTTAAAAAGGCGCGGTATGGTTTATATGTTGCGGTGAAAAAGGTTAGGACGAGGGGTTGATTTATTTAATTTTTTGTGCTTTAATATTATAAATTACTAAAATAAATATTCAATTCAAAATGTAAAATAAAGCAAATTGTTTTATCCCATTTTAAATTTTACGTTATTATTTTGCACTTTGCACTTTGAATTTTAGATTTTAATATGTATGCCAGTTAAAAAAAATGCCAGTAAAGCGTTAAAGCAATCTCAAAAGAGAGCAATTAAAAATTTTAAAGCTAAGAAGGAAATTAAAGATTTTTCGAAAAAAGTTTTAAAAGCGATTGATGCAAAAAACACGGAAGATATAAAGAAATATTCCGCGCTTGCAATTAAATCAATTGATAAAGCGACGCAAAAAAAGATTTTAAAAAAGAATACCGGCGCGAGAAAAAAATCAGTCCTAATGAGAAAGGTTAATAGTATAAAATAGTTATTATCCACAAATAACTAAACTTTGGCAAATTTTCTGCTTTGCATCAGTATCCTAACGGGGACTGATGCGGAAATCTGCATTTATCCTGCTTCCTCGCCGCAGTCCTTATCAGAGACTGCGGCGGAGATAACAAAGTATAATCCGAATCTACGAATAATATCCGAATGTCGCGAAAACGAATTTATCCGAATTATTTGGTTCGGGTTCACGAGTATTTGGATGCAAATTAAAATGAAGAATTTAATTAAAAATTTTATAATATTATTATTGATTTTTTTGGTAGTAGCGGCTTTATTCAGTGCGGTTTCTGGAAGCAGCGCTTTTACTAAGGAGGATAAACCTGAGAAAAGCAATATCGGGCGAATGATAGGGCAAATTAATAATGATGAGGTTGCGTCTATTAAAGAAAGTGATGAAAAAATAGAGATAATATTAAAAAGCGGAGTAACGGAAGAATTAGCAAAGTCAGCAAATGAATCCTTTGGCGATATGGTGAAAAATTACGGCATTGATACCGAGAAATTAAAAAATATTGAGATCACGAGGGAAGAAAAAAGCACATGGGGCATAATCGCGGAATCGGTCTTGCCGTTTCTTATACCGTTTTTATTAGTTGTATTATTTATTTGGCTTATGATGAAACAGGTTCAGGGCGCTAATAATAAGGCGATGATGTTTGGACAATCAGGAGCTAAAAGAGTTGATCCTAAAAATGAGAAAAAGATAACATTTAAAAATGTGGCGGGTAATAAGGAGGCAAAAGAAGAATTAACGGAAGTTGTTGATTTTTTAAAGAATACGAAAAAATTTATAGATATAGGAGCGAAAATTCCTAAAGGCATTTTATTAATCGGCGGTCCAGGCACAGGTAAAACTTTAATGTCCCGCGCCATAGCGGGAGAGGCGGATGTGCCGTTTTTTCACATATCCGGTTCGGAATTTGTTGAAATGTTTGTCGGAGTCGGAGCATCCCGCGTCCGCGATTTATTTAAAAGAGCGAAAAAAGAAGCGCCGTGCATTATATTTATAGATGAACTTGACGCTGTCGGAAGACGAAGAGGCGCGGGTCTCGGCGGATCTCATGATGAGCGGGAACAAACCTTAAACCAGATTTTGGTTGAGATGGACGGGTTTGAGCCGAATTCAAATGTAATCGTTTTAGCCGCGACTAATCGTCCTGATGTTTTAGATCCAGCTTTACTTCGTCCCGGGCGTTTTGACAGAAGAGTATTTATTGACTCGCCTGATATAAAGGATAGAGAAGAAATTTTAAAAGTGCATTGCGAGAAAAAGCCGTTTGAAAAAGATTTAAATTTAAAGACAATCGCGGAGCGAACGCCGGGTTTTTCCGGAGCAGATTTGGCGAACTTATTAAACGAGGCCGCAATACTTGCAGCTAAAAAAAATAAGAAAAAAATTGAACAGAGCGATATATATGAAAGTATTGAAAAAGTTATGCTTGGTCCGGAAAGGAAAAGCCACATTTTAAACGTTAAGGAAAAAAAGATAACAGCCTATCATGAGGCGGGGCATGCGCTTGTGGCGCACATTTTGCCTAACGCGGATCCCGTGCATAAGGTTTCAATAATTTCCCGCGGCAGAGCGGCAGGGTATACTTTAAAATTACCGACAGAAGATAAACATCTGCACACTAAGTCAGAATTCACAGATGATTTAGCCGTATTGCTTGCAGGACAGGTAGCTGAAGAAGAAATTTTTAACGAGGTAACAACAGGCGCGTCAAATGATCTTAAACAGGCGACGCGGTTGGCGAAAACCTTAATTACGCAATACGGAATGAATGAAAATTTAGGTCCGCGGACTTTCGGAGATATGGAGGACTTAATCTTTTTAGGACGCGAAATACATGAGCAGCGCGATTATAGCGAGAAGACAGCGGAGATGATTGATAAGGAAATTGCCGATTTAATTTCAAACGCGAAGAAAACAGCGAAGAGAATAATTAATGAGAAGAAAGAATATTTAGAAAAAATAGTTGCGATTTTAATTGAGAAAGAAACTATTGAGAAGCAGGATTTTGAGGCGATATTCAAACCCGCAGAAAACGCGGCATAAAAAATATTGATTTTTAAAACAGCCGTGCAAGAGACGGCTGTTTTTTTATTTTCGGGATTAAAATTGCAAGTCATTTAAGGTTATCCACTGGCGTAATTTTTTTAAGATGTTATAATAATAATGCTTGTCGTGTCCGATTCTTATTTTAAAAAAATCGTATTTATATTATTGGAGAATTTTGGTTATTCTTTTGGTTTAATTTTGTTTGCAACGGATTAAACGGATATGAAACGGATTAACACGGAGCACGGATAAAAACTGGAATGAAAAATTTGTGGATGTTATTATCCTATTATTATAGTTTTGTACGTGAATTTTTCCGGGGATGCTCTCCGGTTTTTTATTTATAAAAAAGTTAAAGCCCATTTCCCTGTCCAGTAATGAAGTAGGGGAAATGGGCTTTTGCAAGGCCGAGAATTAGGGATAAAAAAAATTTAAAAATTTAACTAATTCTCGCGCCTGTTTTTTTGGTAAAATTAAACGGCAGTTTGCCGGCGGAAGAATAGGTCGCGGCATGCCGAAATTTATTTGGAGAGTCGTGAGGAAAGCATCTTTGTCAATTCCCCGCGGCATGTCAAACCGCACCAAAACTGTATTATGGCGGATTGCGGGAATACTATGTTTCCTCAGTATTTTGTTTAATGCTCCTATTCTCTCTGGAGCTATACCCACGACACATTTTAATTTTGGACGGATGTCCATGCTGATTTCTGCCCCATTACAGGCGGTTTCAATAGTAGTAAGCGTATCAGACCATCCTGGGGAAAATCGCAAAGTTAAGGAAATGATAGGGATTATTTCGGGCATGTTTTTCCTCTCGTTATGAATGAACAAATATGGTTTTTAGAAATGATGTGGTTAAAACTCCAAAACATCAATTTCAGGCGGCATAAGAAATCGGAGCGGAAGTCCGGTCATTCCTATGCCGGGAGTGATAAATAGTTTTATTCCATTTATAGTATATAGCCCCTTATCAAAA
>JAZDMY010000058.1:0-3565 GCA_043800435.1 bacterium | reverse complement strand
TCCCGCAATATGGCGGTGCCCGGGCTCAGAATGACGCGACTATTTCAACAGAAGCTAATTAAAAAATATGATTCATTTTTTAGTCAAAACCATTTATTTTTGGATAATCGGATTTTTCCTGGCGATTTTGGAAATCCAGATTGAAGGAGAACATGGATGGGCGGCGAAACTTCCGACATGGCGCGCTAAACCGGGCGGAAAATTGGATAAGATATTTAAAAAATTGGCTGCTGAAAAGGACTTAACAGGATATCATATTGTATTAATGACTTTTATTTTATTGGTCTTCCATTTGCCGTTTATTTGGAGCTGGCAGTGGAATATACTTTCCGAACTTGAACTTTTAAGCTTTTTTATATTATTCGCGGCGGTCTGGGATTTTCTATGGTTTGTCCTAAACCCGAATTTTTCATTAAGGACATTTAACCCCGAGCGCGTTTGGTGGCATAAAAAGTGGATTGGAAAATTTCCGACTGACTATTATATCGCGGTTTTATTATGCGTCTTATTTCTTTTACCTGAGATGATAATCACTGGCGGCGCGGTGTGGCATAAAATAGTAAGCTTATTGGGAGTTAATTTAATTCTTACAGTTCTTTCCGTGATATTTTACCCGCAGGCGTATTAAGAGCGGGAGTCAGAGCAGAATATTTTTCTTTTTTTAATCTGTAAAACGTATCGTTAAATGCGTTTATAAAATTTTCTATATATGCCTGCGAAGGGAATAAATGTTCAAGATCCATTTTTAATCCTTTTCGGATATTATTATTCGCGATGAAGAAGCTAATCTTATTAAAAATTTCTCCTATGGTATCATTAATCCCGTTTGCTTTTAAGATATTTTCATCAGGAAGGATTCCCTGCTGCATATACCAGATTAAATCATAAAAATCTCTCCCTTTAAAATTAAAGGTTTCTCCTGGGCCGCTCGCGGAAAATCCTTTTCGCGGGCGGTCAATAATCGCGGCTAATTTTGAGCCAAAAAGAGTAAAAAGGTCATAATGCTTTACAACAAAACTTTTTCCATACATAGATTTTGGAGTAAAGGCCGATTTTAAATTTTTAAAATATCCTTTCTCTTCCGCGCGAATTTCAACTTTTATATTTAAGGTTTCGCTTTTATTGGGAGATAATCCCAAATCATTCATTACCGGCAATTTTAAAAAGATGCGATTAATCCCCTTTTCTTTTTTAATGGAAAATTTGTCATTTAATTGCAAATCTTTGCTAAAATGACTTTTTAATGCTTCGGCAAATTCATGTAAATCTATGCTCTGATCGGTCTCAAAATCTAAATCCTCGGACATTCTGTCCAAGTTATAAATAATGCGGGCGCAGCTTCCGCCATAAAAAATAAGATCTTTAAATTTTGAATTATAAATAAAATCCAAAACAAAATAATGCAGGAATTCTTTTAATTGCGTGCGTATTGAAAGATTTGATAAATTATTCTCTTTCCCTTCTTCTGTAATTTTTTTCATTTCTAAAATTAAGTTATTCATATTTTTTAAAAAATTTAGAAGCTAAGGAAATTAAAATTTTATTATTTGATAGTTCGCAATATTTTTTAAATTCAGCTATATCGCTCTCGGTAAAATTTTCAAGATTAAGCCGTTCTCTTGCTGATATATCATCAGCGGTCATTTTCATTTTAAAATATTTTATATATAAATAATCAAATAGGGCTTTAGCAGCGGTCGCGACATAAACAGGTTCATTTTTATATAATAATCGCTCATAGCCGATATATAGTTTCTCAGATATTGAATAATAAATAAATTCTCCCAGTTTGCTGGAATATTTTCGAGTTGACTTTGTTGTTATTGAAGTTATCGGATAAGTAATTTCCGTTAATATGCCCTTGCTTTGCAGTATATAAGCGCCTGAAACATAAGATGGAAAACGAAGGACATTGGCTAAATAATAAATATACTCCAACCCTGATATGTGCTTATCCGCGTATTCTTTAGTCGTGTAAAATCCATTTTTAAGTTTTATTATTTCTCCCCTTTTAACCAGGCGAGTAATATGCTGGCGAACATATTCTTTTTTTAAATACGGTAAAAATGTCTCAATGTGAGAGATTCTAAAGTAGGGTAATTTGGCTAATTTTAGCAATTCTTTTTTCATATTCCACTTTATATACCATTTATGTATATATTGTAGAACATAAAAATTTATTTGTCAATATAAAAGCGACATTTAGGGTAATGCCGCTTTTAATGAATTATACGCAATTTTGGGGGACTTCTTTTGTCATTCCGACCGAACGAATCCCGCAGTATTGCGGGATGAGTGAGTGGAGGAATCCGTTTATTAATCCAAATTTGGTACTGTCAACAGATTCCTCCACTCCCCCTCGTTCCGTTTTCGCTTTACTCCAACTTCACTCGGGGTCGGTCGGAATGACATTCTCCACCCAATTTGAGTATGACTCCTTTTAATAATACTGCAAAATAGCTGAATCCCTTTAATTTTACAAGGATTGCTTTGGAAAATAGCTTATTTTAGTTAAAAAACATAATTGTGAAAACTTGCAGGGGACTGTCCCCAACGGGAAATCCCCCGCTATTTCAACAGACATTAAACCAACACCGCTTTTATCCGTCGGACTCCGGCGCTTGAGGCCTCTTCTTTTATGATTTTAAATTGACCAAGTTCGCCGATATTTTTTACGTGAGGGCCACCGCAGATTTCGCGGGAGAAAAATTCGCCGCCTTCGGCAATGGACGAGCCTATTGAATAGACTTTTACTTTTTCGCCGTATTTACTTTCAAAAAATCCTAACGCGCCTCGCGCTTTTGCATCTTCAACCGTCATTTCTTCACAATGAATTGGAAGTTTACGCTGAATTTGTTCGTTTACTATTTTTTCAACCTCTGCGATTTGTTCCTGCGTCATTTTTTCCGGATGGGAAAAATCAAAACGCAAGCGCTCTGCATTGATATTGCTGCCTTTCTGCTGGACATGCTCGCCTAAAACCTGCCTTAACGCTTGGTGCAGGAGATGAGTGGCAGTATGGTATTTAGTCGTCTGTTCTCCGGCATCTGCAAGCCCGCCTTTAAACATTCCCGCGGACGCGGTGCGGGAGAGTTTTTGATGTTCCTTAAATTTTTTATCAAATTCATCTTTATTAATTTTCCAGCCCTTGCCTGCAGCCATTTCTTCAGTAAGTTCAACGGGAAAACCGTAAGTGGTAAATAGATTAAAAGCATCTTCGCCTCTGATAATTCCATTAAGGGGTTCTAATTTATCAAATATTTTAACACCTTTCCATAATGTGGCATCAAATTTTTCTTCTTCCTTGTTCAGCTCATCTATTATAAATTTTTTATTCTTTTCAAGTTCAGGATAAACCGCTTTATAATTTTCAATAATCACCTGTGCGATCCGCACTGTAAAATTACAATTCATGCCAATCTGTTTTCCATAACGAACGGTTCTGCGGATAAATCTGCGTAAAACATATCCTTGCCCGACATTTGACGGCGCGATCGCTTTATCGTCTCCAAGAATGAATGTCGCGGCGCGAATGTGATCCGCGATAATGCGCATAGCGCGGGCT